>JAVVPH010000119.1:0-5837 GCA_036655835.1 Oscillibacter sp. | reverse complement strand
GTATCATCAGTCTACCGCCTTTCTGCAAATTGGTCAAAAAATCCGCCCTGAAATCTGATATGCTCCCTTTATAGGAGACAGTGAAATAAAACACTGTTGAATATGAAGGGAGCATTGCTATGTCTAAGAAAAGAAATATAGGGACGGCTGCAAAGGTACGGATCGTACAGGCATATGTTGAGGGACTTATGTCCAGAGCAGATGCAGCAGGTCAATGCGGAGTGGTGCCTGATACAATTGTACGTTGGGCGCAAGCTTATCGGCGTGAAGGAGCATCAGGACTCGCTTCAGATCAAAACAAGGTTTACAGCCCAGAACTTAAGAAACTGGCGGTTGAAGCGTACCTCATTCATGGATACAGTCAAAACAGTGTGTGCGAAAAATACGGAATACGGGCAAGGGCACAACTCAGAACCTGGATAAAGGTGTATCATGCTCATGGAGACTTTAACTCCGTAAAACATTCCGGAGGTGGGAGTTACATGAGACAGGGACGGGAGACAACACAGGAAGAGCGGATTCAAATTGCCAAGGACTGCATTGCGTCGGGTAAAAACCACGGTGAAATGGCACTTAAATACAAGGTCAGTTACCAGCAGGTACGCAGATGGACACAGCGTTTTGAGCAGTTGGGAGAAGCAGGACTTGAAGATCGGCGGGGAAAGCGAAAAAAAGACCAGACTCCCCGAACAGAACTTGAGCAGGCACAGATTGAAATTGAGCAACTCAAACACAAACTGTACCTTTCCAAAATGGAGAACGCACTGCTAAAAAAATTGGACGAAATAGAGAGGAGAGATGCCTTTCACAAGTAAGACAAGGTTGTATTTATATGGCTATCAAGGAGTGTTGTGCAGAAGCGCACTGCCCTGTGGAAGCCGCGTGCAAGCTGCTTGAGGTGTCCCGCAGTGCATATAACAAATGGATTTCCGGCAAGCTTAGCCCGAGAACCAGTGAGAATGAGCAGCTTGCTGCAAAAATTGAGAAGATCCACATGGACAGTCCAGACAAGGGTTACCGACGCATCAACGACGACCTGCGGCATGACCAGCGCATCCATGTCAATGATAAGCGTGTGCTGCGTATTTGCCGGACTACCGGCATCAAGTCCACCATTAAATACGCCAGCCACAGCTGCACACGGCAAGCGGAAAATCCACAATACCTTGCGGAGAATCTTCTGAATCGGCAATTCCACGCCTCCCATCCAAACGAAAAATGGTTGACCGATGTGACGGAATTCAAGTGGTACGAGGGCTTTGAAGTCCACAAGGTCTATCTCAGCGCCATTTTAGACCTCTACGACAGACGTATCGTGGCCTCTGCTATCAGTGAGCGGAACGATAATCCGCTGGTGTACAAGACATTTGACAAAGCTATGAAATCCAATCCCGATGCACATCCGCTGTTTCACAGCGATAGGGGCTATCAATACACGAGTCGGATGATGCATAGCAAGATTGAGAAAGCTGGTATGACCCAGAGTATGTCCCGTGTAGCCCATTGCATTGACAACGGTCCCATGGAGGGATTCTGGGGAATCCTAAAGCGCGAGCGTTATTATGGCAAGCGATTCACCAACAAGCAGGAACTTGTCCAAATGATTGAGAACTACATCCGTTACTATAACGCCCATCGAGTCCAACGCAACCTAGGAGTCCTGACGCCGTTGGAGAAGCACCAGTTGGCCATGGCCGGATAAAAAGCGACCAACAGCTTTCGCTGCTGGTCGTGAAAAATTTTATATTATTTCATTGTCCTCTTGACGGGGTGCAGTTCATTCGTCAGGCGGATTTTCATGCAATCCGGGGGAAACAGCCGGTATCCGCGCCATCCCCCGGCCTTTTATGGGCAGTAGCGGCAGGCGGCCAAGGCCGCCACAGCGCCGTCGGCGCAGGCGGTGGTCAGTTGGCGGACGGCCTTGCTTCGCCCGTCTCCCGCCACAAAAATTCCCGCCGCCGCTGTGCGGCAGTCCTCTCCCACCGGGGCAAAGCCCTCCGCATCCAGGGCAAACAGCCCCGCCGCCAGCTTCTGCTCCGGCAGATGGCCCACGGCCTCAAACAGTCCGGAAACCGCCAGTGTGCGCACCTCGCCGGTGGCGGTGCTCTGTAGCCGCAGTCCCGTCAGCGCGCCGTTTTCCTCCAGCAGGTCGGCAACCACCGTGTCCAGTGCCAGGGAGATATTCTCCCGCCGCCCCAGTGCTTCCACCAGAACGGGGTCCGCCCGAAATTCCCCGCGCCGGTGAATCAAGGTCACATGGCGGCAAAGCTCGGAGAGAAACAGCGCGTCCTGGACGGCGGTGTTGCCCCCGCCGCAGACCGCCACGTCCTTTCCCCGCTGAAACGCGCCGTCGCACACCGCGCAGTAGGAGATGCCGGTCAAGCGCTCCTCCCCGGGCAGGCCCAGGGTGCGGTGCTTCATGCCGGTGGCTAAAATCAGGGCGGAGGCGGTGTAGGTTCCGTAGTCCGTCACCACGGTTTTGATTTCACCGTCGTGAATCTCCAAAACCTCCTCCAGCTCCATCTGCGCCCCGGCGCTCTCCGCCTGGGTGTACAGCCGGTCCGCCAGCTCCGCGCCGGAGAGGGCGGGGGTCCCGGGAAAATTTTCCACCCGGGGGGAGGAGGCGATCTGTCCGCCGAAGCTCTCTTTTTCCAGCAGCAGCACGGATTTCCCCGCCCGCCGGGCGTAGAGTGCGGCAGTCAGCCCCGCCGGACCGCCGCCGATGATGAGAATGTCAAAAAAATGGTCCATAAAACCCTCCCTGCGCCCTCGGCGCAAATCCAGGCTCTGCGTGTTTTCCGCAAAATACCTGCCCGTTCCGGTGGTGAAAAAGGAGGGACCCAAGTCCCTCCTTTTTTTTGAAAGCAATTACTGCCCCACGGCCTGCTTCACCGCTGCGTTTTCAGTGGCAAATTTCTTGATGGCGGATGCGCCAACCAGGGTCATTTCCCCGCCGTCCTGTCGGACAATCAGGGTGGGGGCCTGCTGAACGCCGTTTTTCCGGGCCAAATTGGGGTCGTCCGTCACGTCCATCAGCACATAGTCCAGTCCCGCCTTTGCCAGCTCGCTCTTGGCGATTTTGCAGTTGGGGCAGGTCTGGGTGGTGAAGAGATACAGTCCGTTTTCCGCGTCGCAGTTGCAGGACATGGTGGACATCAGCGCGGCGACTGCCTTGGCGGGGTCCTTTATGCTTGCGTTTTTCGCGTTTGCGGAGAAGCTGGCGGCGGCGTTGGCCGAGGCACGCTCCCGCTCTGCCACGCTGTGCCCCTCCAAATGAGATTTTCCGATGTCGTAGAGCTGGCGGTCCTTAAATTCCTGCACCTTGCCGTCGTTCCAGTTCTGCACAGGGCGGTAGTAGCCGGTGATACGGCTCCAAACCTCGCAGGTTTTGCCGCAGTCCGGGCAGGTGAAATGCTCACCCGTCAGGTATCCGTGCTCCGGGCAGATGGAGTAGGTGGGGGACATGGTGTAGTAGGGCAGCTTGAAGTTCTCCGCGATTTTCCGCACCAGGGCGGCGGCGGCTCTCCAATCCGGCAGCTTCTCGCCCAGGAAGGCGTGGAACACAGTGCCGGAGGTGTAGAGGGATTGCAGCTCATCCTGAATGCCCAGCGCGTCAAAAATATCGGCGGTGTAGCCCACGGGCAGGTGGGAGCTGTTGGTGTAGTAGGGGGTGTCGTCCTCCGTCTTGGCGGCGGTGATGATGTCCGGGTAGCGGGCCTTGTCGTGCTTGGCCAGACGATAGGTGGTGGACTCGGCGGGAGTGGCTTCCAGGTTGTACAGGTCGCCGTATTCCTCCTGATAGACCACCAGACGCTCCCGCATATGGTTCAAAACGTCCTTGGCAAAGGCCTGGGTTTCGGGGTGGGTCAAGTCCTTGCCCAGCCAACTGGCGTTGAGGCCCACCTCGTTCATGCCGATGAGGCCGATGGTGGAGAAGTGGTTGTCAAAGGTGCCCAGATAGTGCCGGGTGTAGGGGTACAGACCGGCGTTTAAAAGCTTGGTGATGACGGTGCGCTTGGTTTTCAAGCTCCGGGCGGCCAGGTCCATCACATGGTCCAGCTTCTCGTAAAACTCCGCCGGGGTTTTGGCAACGTAGGCGATGCAGGGCAGATTGATGGTGACCACGCCCACAGAGCCGGTGGATTCGCCGGAGCCGAAGAAGCCGCCGGACTTTTTCCGCAGCTCCCGCAGGTCCAGCCGCAGTCGGCAGCACATGGAGCGCACGTCGCTGGGCTCCATATCGCTGTTGATATAGTTGGAGAAATAGGGGGTGCCGTATTTGGCGGTCATGCCAAAGAGGAGCTGATTGTTCTCGGTTTCGCTCCAGTCAAAGTCCTTGGTAATGGAGTAGGTGGGGATGGGATACTGGAAGCCCCGGCCGTTGGCGTCGCCCTCGGTCATGATGTCGATGAACGCCTTGTTCACCATGTCCATTTCCTTTTTGCAGTCGCCGTAGGTGAAGTCCATCTCCCGGCCGCCCACCAGAGCGGGCAGATCCGCCAAATCATTGGGAACGGTCCAGTCCAGCGTAATGTTGGAAAAGGGTGCCTGGGTGCCCCAGCGGGAGGGGGTGTTCACGCCGTAGACAAAGGACTGGATGCACTGCTTGACTTCCTTCTGGGTCAGGTTGTCCACCCGCACAAAGGGTGCCAAATAGGTGTCAAAGGAGGAGAATGCCTGGGCGCCCGCCCACTCGTTTTGCATAATGCCCAGGAAGTTGACCATCTGGTTGCACAGAGTGCTCAAATGGCTGGCGGGGGAGGAGTTGATTTTCCCGGGGATGCCCAGACCCTCCTGAATGAGCTGCTTCAAGCTCCAACCGGCGCAGTAGCCGGTGAGCATGGAGAGGTCGTGGAGGTGAAGGTCGCCGTTTTTATGGGCGTCGGCAATTTCCTCGTCATAGATTTCAGAGAGCCAGTAGTTGGCGGTGATGGCGCCGGAGTTGGAGAGAATCAGGCCGCCCACAGAGTAGGTGACGGTGGAGTTTTCCTTCACACGCCAATCGTTGATGTGGACATAGTTGTCCACCAGTTCCTTATAATCCAGCACGGTGGAGTTCAGGTTGCGAATCTTCTCCCGCTGCTTGCGGTAGAGGATGTAGGCCTTGGCCACATCCGCGTAACCCGTTTTAATCAGGACGTTTTCCACGCTGTCCTGAATCTGCTCCACGGTGACCTGTCCGTTTGCCACTTTTTCCTGATAATCCGCTGTGACCTTGAGAGCCAGCAGGTCGATAATATCGGGATTATACTCTTTCTTGGTGGCCTCAAAGGCCTTGGTGATGGCGACGCCAATCTTTGCCAGGTTAAAATCAGTGACCTTGCCGTCTCTTTTTACGACTTGATACATAAAACGTTCCTGCTTTCTCTCTGTTTTCCGGTAGAGGTCCACACACAGCGCGACCCCACGAGCATAATTGTACCACATTGCACTTTGAAGTCAACTAGAATAAACACTATATCTTGTACTGCTTTTCGTAAATAATGCTGAATATAACCATATTTAGTCCGGCACGTGAAGGACCCTCTGATTCAATCCGTCCCATGGAGCGACCAACAGAATTTTCTATCTGGCGAGATAAAAACACCCAGGAATACGGACGTATTTCAAGGGTTTTTGGCAATTCCATGCAGAAAAAATGCCGCCAAGACCTGGGTTGGGATTGATGCAGAGACCTCTTAAATGCCCCGCAGGCCCACCTCACCGAAATAGGGCCGCAGCGGGGGCAGGAAGTCCTGCAATTCCTCGGCGGTAAAGCCGTGGAGCCCCTGGCCCACCAAATTGCCGGAGTCCACAAAATTCTGCAAAAAATACCGGGGCGCGCCCTCCAGCCAGTG
>JAVVPH010000118.1:0-5869 GCA_036655835.1 Oscillibacter sp. | reverse complement strand
CAGGCAAAAAGTCCTGTATTCATGCGGGTTTGCGCCGTTTTAACGGTCATTCCCATTCAATGGTGGAGGGCGGTTTACTGGTGATATCGTAGACGATGCGGTTGATGTGGGGCACCTCGTTGACGATGCGCACACTGATGCGGTCCAGCACCTCGTAGGGAATCCGGGTCCAGTCCGCCGTCATGAAATCGCTGGTGGTGACGCTGCGCAGCGCCAGGGTGTACTCGTAGGTCCGCCCGTCGCCCATCACGCCCACGGAGCGCATATTGGTCAGCACGGCAAAATACTGGCTCATGCTGCCCTCCAGCTTCGCCTTGGCGATTTCATCCCGGAAGATGAAATCCGCCAGACGCAGGGTGTCCAGCTTTTCCTTGGTGATGTCGCCTATCACCCGGATGGCCAGGCCCGGACCGGGGAAGGGCTGGCGATTCACCAGATATTCCGGCAGCTCCAGCTCCCGGCCCAGTTGGCGGACCTCGTCTTTAAAGAGCATCCGCAACGGCTCAATAATTTCCTTGAAGTCCACGTAGTCGGGCAGTCCCCCCACGTTGTGGTGGCTTTTAATCACGGCTGCGCTGCCCAGGCCCGACTCAATTACGTCGGGATAGATGGTGCCCTGCACCAAATAGTCCACTCTGCCGATTTTTTTGGCCTCGGCCTCAAACACCCGGATAAATTCCTCGCCGATGATTTTGCGCTTGCGCTCCGGCTCGTCCTCTCCTGCCAGTTTGATGAGGAATTGGTCCTCCACATTGGCCCGGACAAACTGGAGGTCCCACTTGGAAAATGCGGCTTCCACCTCGTCGCCCTCGTTGAGGCGCAACAGGCCGTGGTCCACAAATACGCAGGTGAGCTGACGGCCCACCGCCTCCGCCAACAGCGCCGCCGCCACGGAGGAATCCACGCCGCCGGACAGGGCCAGCAGTACCTTTCCGTCGCCCACCTTTTCCCGAATCTGGCGGATGGCGGTGTTTTTATAGTCCCCCATGGTCCACTCGCCCTTGGCGTGGCAGACCGCATAGAGAAAGTTGTGAATCATGTCCGTGCCGTGGGCGGTGTGGTTCACCTCGGGGTGGAACTGCACACCGTAAAAGCCCCTGGCCTCGTCGCAAATGGCCACGTTGGGGCAGGCGTCAGACCGGGCCACCAGGGCAAAGCCCTCCGGCACCCGCTCCATATAGTCACCGTGGCTCATCCACGTCACGCCCTGGTCCGGCAGACCCTGAAAAAGGCGGCAGTCTGTGTTGAAATAGGTCTGGGTTTTCCCGTATTCCCGGGCGGTGTCGTCGCCGCCGGCAGTGACCCGGCCGCCCAGATGGTGGGCCAGGAGCTGGCAACCGTAGCAAATGCCCAAAATGGGAATGCCCAGAGAAAAAATGGCGGGGTCCACCTGGGGGGAGGCGGGGTCGTACACGCTGTTTGGCCCGCCGGTAAAAATGATGCCGATGGGGTGCAGTGCCTGCAATTCCGACAGCGGCGTGGTGTAGGGCTTTACTTCACAATAGACATGGCACTCCCGGACCCGCCGGGCGATGAGCTGATTGTACTGCCCGCCGAAATCCAACACAATGACTTCCTGCATAGGGGCCTTCCTTTCCGATTTGAAATTTTGGGGGATAAAACCCGTCCGGAAAACCGGACGGGTAAAAAGGGCGCGCTTAGTCCTCGTCCCGGAACACAATGTGGCCCGGCTCGGCGCTTTCGATGATGGCCAGGGACTTCAGGTTCTGCCCGGCGGCCCGGAGACGGTCACCGCCGCCCTGGAAGCCTTTTTCCACGGCGCAGCCGATGCCCACCAGCGTGGCGCCTGCGGAGGTGACAATGTCGCACAGACCGCGGATGGCTTCGCCGTTGGCCATGAAGTCGTCCACAATCAAAACCTTATCGTCGGGGGAGAGCCATTCCTTGGAAACCAGCAGAGTGACCTTTTTCTTATAGGTGTAGGAAAAGATGTCGCTCTGGTAGAGGCCGCCCTCAATATTGTCGCTCTTGGCCTTTTTGGCAAAAATCATGTCCTTGCCGAAATGCTGGGCGCAGACGGCGGCCAGGGCAATGCCCGAGGCCTCGGCGGTGAGAATCATGGTGACCTCATCCATGTTGAAGTACTTGCCGAACTCCACGGCAATATGGTCCATCAGTCGGGCGTCAATGCGATGGTTTAAGAATCCGTCCACCTTGATGATGTTGCCGGGAAGGACTTTGCCCTCTTTCACGATGCGGTCTTTCAATTCCTGCATGAATGGTTCCCCCTTATATTTATAGTAGTATTTCCCACGTTTTCAAAACGAAGCGTCTTAAATTCTATTATCTCGAATTATGGGGGATATTGCAACTGTTTTTACCCACAAAAACTTAATTTTCTCGGCCCCTCCGTCGGGTTACATTTGGGCGGAATGTACAAGAAGCGGAAAAATAGGGACGATTGCAGCATTTGCAATCGTCCCATTCTTTTCTCAAAGGGTTTTTAGGCGCTCCACGGCAGGCAGCAGCCAGTCGCCCTGGAAGTCCTCGATCCGCCCGGCATCGGCCAAGGCCGCCAGCTGGGGGTCAATGGGCATATGGGCCAACAGCGGCAGATTGTGGCGCTGGGCCGCCTCGTCGCTCTTCCCCTCGCCAAAGAGGAAAATTTTCTTGCCGCAGTCCGGGCAGAGCAGATAGCTCATGTTCTCCACCAGACCCACAATGGGCACTTCCATCATCTCCGCCATCTTGACGGCCTTTTCCACCACCATGCCCACCAAATCCTGGGGGGAGGCCACGATGACAATGCCGTCCAGCGGGAGGGACTGGAACACGCTGAGGGACACGTCCCCGGTGCCGGGAGGCATATCCACAAACAGGAAATCCACATCCCAAATCACGTCGGTCCAGAATTGCTGGACCACGCCGGAAATCACCGGTCCCCGCCAAATCACGGGGTCCGTCTCGTTTTCCAGCAGTAAATTGGTGGACATGACCTGAATGCCGTTGCTGGTTTCCATGGGCAGCAGGGCGTTTTCCCGGCCCACGGCCTGGCCGTGGAGACCAAAGGCCTTGGGGATGGAGGGGCCGGTGATGTCCGCATCCAAAATGCCGACCTTATAGCCCTCCCGCCGCATGGTCACAGCCAGTTGACTGGTGACCATGGACTTGCCGACGCCGCCCTTGCCGGAGACAACGCCGAACACCTTGCCCACATGGGCTTCGGGATGGTGCGCCTTCAGCAGGGACTGGGGCTCCTGCCGCTCCCCGCAGCTCTCGCCGCAGGACTCGCAGTTGTGGGTGCATTCGCTCATAACTCTGATAACTCCTTTTTCGCGTTTGCCGCGTTGTTGAATGAATCACGAAACAATTCTATACCCCTGTCACGCCCCCGTCAACACCTGAATGGAAACCCCCTCGTCGCCCCGGAAGAAATCCGCCTCCCGGCTGTGGCAGGTGAAGAGGAGAATCTGCCGCTCCTGGGCGGCTTCCTTTAAATAGGCGAGGGCGGCGGCACAGCGGGCGTCGTCAAAATTCGTCAGGGCGTCGTCCAGCACAAGGGGGACCTCCGCGTCCCGGGGCAGCACCAAATCGCAGATGGCCAGGCGGGTGGCCAGATACAACTGGTCCACCGCCCCTGCGGACAAAAGTCCCGCGTCCCGGTACACCACGTCGCCCGCCGGCTCGGCGGAGAGATGGAAGCTCCGGTCCAGCACCACGCCGGTGTAGCGCCCCTGGGTCAAGCGCTGAAACAGCGCGGCGCTGCGCCGACCCAAGGCCGGGGAAAAACGGCTTTGCAGAGCGGTGTTGGCACTGCTGAGTGCCTCCATGGCCAGTGCCACGGCGGCGTATTCCCCCTCCAGCGCGTCCCTTTGGGTTTCCAATTGCTCCGCCTGGGATTGCAGGATGGCCCGCTCGCCGATGGCGTGGATGCGGCCGGACAATTGATCGGCGGCGGAGCGGGCGGAAATCCGGCCTGCCCGGGCGTTTTCCAGTGCGGCGGTGACGGTTTCCCGGCTCCGTTCCGGCGGGAGGACCTCCTCCCCTACATTATAATAGGGCGTGGCGGCTTCCGCCTGGGCCTGATACCGCACCCGCGCCTCCCGGGCGGCGGTTTCCGCCGTGACCAAGGCTTTTCGGCGGACGGCGCAGTCCCGCAGGGCCGCGTCGGCGGCGGGAATGTCGAAGGCGGCGGGGGCGAAGCGGCGGACCTCCAACAAAATGGCCTGCTCGTTGGAGGAGAGGGAGGCGTACAGGCTGTCCGCCACGGCGGATTTTCCGGCGGCGTTGCCTTGCGCCGTCTCCCGGGCCGCCAACAATGCGCAATAGCGCTCTGCCAAGGCGGTGATTTCCGTTGGCACGGCGGTTCCAAACCGCTTTTCCAACGCCAGCCGCCGGGCCTTATTCTGCGCGCCTACACACAGCCGCCAGCAAACCAAAACGGTGACCGCCAGACCGGCGTATGTGACGACAGGCATCTGCAAAAAATAACCGCCCAGACCGGAGAGCAACAGCAGACCCGCAGAGATCAGGGCGGGGAGCAGCAGCTTGGCCTGGACCTTGGGCGGCGTGGCGGCCTCTTTTCGGGCCTCGTCGCCGCTTCTGCCGGCAAAGATGCTCTCGTGTACCGCCGCGTCCGCCTGCAATACGGCCTTCATGGCGGCGTCCCGTTCCTCCCGGGCCTTGTCCACACTGCGGCGCACCGTCTCCAAATTCACGATGGCACCCCGCAGACGGGCCAGACCGTCGTTCTCCGGCACGCCCTCGTCCTCCAGACGACTGCGCTGCCGCTGGGCGGCCTGCTCCGCCTCCTCCGCGAGGACCCGGGCGGCTTCCAGGGACTTTTGCACCTGGGCGGCCTCCCAGCGGTCGTGCAGCGCCAGCTCCGCGGTCAGGGCGGTCTCCCGGCGAAGCAGGGCCTCGGCGTCCCGCTGGGCATCGTTCCAGCTTGTCTCCAGGGCGGCAAGGGCTTGCAGTTGGCCCTGAATGTCCGCCAGCTCCGCCTCCACCGTGGGCAGCAGACCGGTTTTGTTGTGCCGCCGCCGGTTCAATTGCTTTTTTAATGTGTCCGCCGCCTCGGAATAGGAGGTGTCCTCCTCCCCGGTGGTAATCAGGGCGGCAATGCGCCGTTCCAGTCCCGGGTCCTGACTGATGGAAAGTCCCGCTTGGCGGATGAACGCGCTGCGCTCAAATACCTCCCGGCTTACCCCCAGCAGTGTCTCGCCGCAGGTTTGCCCGCTGAGTCCCGGCACGCTGTCCCCGGTGCCGGCGTAGACGGCGGTGAACTCCCCCATGGGGGCGGAGGCCCGCCGTGTCTCCCGGGTCAGTGTCAGCTCGTCGCGGCCCACGCGGCAGTCCAGCCGTCCGGCCATGGCCGCGCCGGACCAGGGGGCAAAGCGGTTTTTGTCCGCGATAAACCCGGCTTTGTCCCGCTCCCGGCTGTTCACGCCGTACAGCATCGCCGCCAACAGGGCGCACCAGGTGGATTTGCCGGTTTCGTTGGGGGCCTGCACGATATTCAATCCGTCCCCCAGCTCTAGCGTTTCCTGCTGTAAGCGGCCAAAGGTGGCGGATAAACGGTGAATCTTCAAAAGGAATCCCTCCCTATATATAGTGTACTGCAATAGAGCCAGTATACCACGCGGGCCCCGGTTTGCCCAGTCTGTTTTGAGGGAAAACCGGGGAGAGATAAGCCCAGGCGATGGCAGATATTCAAAAAACTGAAAAACTTTTCAATTAGGTGTTGACAAACGCTTCCTGGTCTGGTATTCTAACAAAGCTGTCGGGAGCGACGCGGCGAAAGCGGTTTGAAAGCTTCAAAAAAAGCAAAAAAACTTCTTGACAAATACCGCGAAGTTTGCTAGAATAGCAATGTTCCGCCGATGAGGGCGTGTACCTTGTAAATTAA
>JAVVPH010000117.1:0-5918 GCA_036655835.1 Oscillibacter sp. | reverse complement strand
CTGCCCACCGTCGTGGCATTGCAATTCCCAGGCACTTCGTGCCTGCCAATTGCGCCACCTTGCTCACCGTCGTGGCACTGCAATTCCCGGGTGCTTCGGCACCCGCCAATTGCGCCACTTCCTCGATAGCCCCTCGCTGCTTCCGCCACTGGCGGCGCTTCGGGGCTATCCTCGAAGGCAGGCTCGCTTCATCCGCCCCTCGGCGCTTCGGGTGTTTCCCCTGCCATTTGAAAGGAGTCATTTTATGGATGTCATTGCCGCCATTGCCACCGGCAGCGCCACCACCGCCATCGGCATTGTCCGGGTGGCGGGAGAGGGCTGCTTTGCCCTGTGTAACCAGATTTTTCGGGCCGCCAACGGCAGGCCGTTTTCGGACCAAGCCCCCCGGAGCATGGTGCTGGGCGAGGTGCTGGACGCCGCCGGCGGGGTCCTCGACCACGGTTTGGCGGTCCGCTTTCCCGCCCCCCACAGCTACACCGGGGAGGACTGCGCCGAATTTCACTGCCACGGCTCCCCCGTGGTGCTGCGAGAGGTGCTCAGCGCCCTGTTTGCCGTCGGTGCCCGGCAGGCCCGGGCCGGGGAATTTACCCGGCGGGCCTTTTTAAACGGACAGCTGGACCTGACCCAGGCAGAGGCCGTGTCGGACCTCATCGCCGCGGAGACAGCCGCCGCCGCCAAACACGCCGCCGCCCAATTGGACGGCGTACTGCGCCGGGATTTTGAGGACATTTACAACCGCCTGCTGGACATTTCCGCCCAGTTTTACGCCGTGGTGGACTACCCCGACGAGGACATCGCGGACCTAGATCTGACAGAGCTGTCCGCCGCCCTGGAAACCAGCGAAGCCACCCTCTCCCGCCTGCTGGCCACCTGTGACCGGGGCCGGGTGCTGAAATCCGGCGTGCCCGCCGTGATTTTGGGCCGGCCCAACGTGGGCAAATCCTCCCTGCTCAACGCCCTGCTCGGCTACGACCGGGCCATTGTCACCGCCACCGCCGGCACCACCCGGGACACGGTGGAGGAGCCCCTGCTCTTAGGCGGCGTTCTCCTGCGGCTGACGGACACCGCCGGTCTGCGCCAAACCCAGGACCCCATCGAGGCCCAGGGCGTCACCCGGGCCAAGGCGGCGGCAGAGCGGGCAGAGCTGTCGCTTTTGGTGCTGGACGGCTCCGCCCCCGCCACGGAGGAGGACCGCCTCGCCCTGTCCATCGCCCTCACCGCGCCCCACTGCATCGCCGTGGTGAACAAGTCGGACCTCCCCCCCTGTTTGGACGCCGCCGCCCTCTCCCCCGCATTTTCCGCCGTGCTTTCGGTCTGCGCCAAAACCGGCGAGGGCCTTTCCGCTCTGGATGCCGCCGTGGCGGCCCTCTACCCCGCGGGAGAAATTCCCCCGGGAGAAATCCTCACCACCCAGCGCCAACAGGAGACGGCGGGCCGGGCAAGGGACGCCATCCGCCGGGGCAGAGAGGCCCTGTTGGCCGGTTTTACCCCCGATGCCATCCTCTCCGATGTGGAGGAAGCCCTTTCCGCCCTGGGGGAAATGACCGGAAAAACCGCTCGCGAGGAAATCGTTTCCCGGATTTTTGAGCGCTTTTGCGTGGGAAAGTGACATTTTTCGACAAAAACCCCCTAACATAGTTCCCGTTCTCGGAAAACGTAGTTTACAAAATCATATCATCGTGGTATACTCTCAACGTAGAACACAGGAAGGAGTGGTACCCGTGTACGATTTAACCTCGCTGCGAGAGCGATTACAAACCCAGCGGCCTGTGGAGTGGGACCAACTGCCGGATTTTTCTCTATATATGGACCAGGTACTGTCCTATATGGACCGGCAGGTGATTCGCTTTGACGAGGACGACGGCCTCACCGCCGCCATGATTAACAATTACACCAAAAGCGGCCTGGTTCCCCGGGCCGAGGGCAAAAAATACGGCCGGGAGCATCTGGCCTATCTCACCGCCATCTGCGTCCTCAAGCGGGTCATGTCCACCCGGGACATGGATTTACTGCTGCAAGAGGAGCTCCACGGCGACCGCCCCATCTCCGACGGGTATCAGACCTTTTGCGCCAGCTTGGACAAGGCCCTGACGCTGACCGCCGGCGAGATGGAGGACCGCACCGGGGAGGACGAGCTGGCGGATGCCGCCATCCACTTCGCCCTCTTGAGCTACGCCTCCGGCGTTGCCAGCAGCCGGTACGTGTCGCTGCTGCGGGAGCGCAAAGAGGCGGCAGAGCCGCTGCCCGCCAAAAAAGTGAAAAAGGAGAAGGAATAATCCATGCGTGAATTTGTAATATTGACCGACAGCTGCTGTGACTTGACCGCCGAAATGGCCCAAGCATTAGAGCTGGAGGTTTTGCCCCTGAGCCTGTTGATGGACGGCGCGTCCTATCGCAACTGCCTGGATGGACGGGACATCGGCTTCGGGGAATTTTATGGCAAGCTGCGCAGTGGCAGCACCGCCACCACCGCCGCCGTCAGTGTCGGTGATTTTCAGGCGGCAATGCGGGCCATTTTGGAGTCCGGGCGGGATGTGTTGTCCATCAGCTTCTCCTCCGCCCTCTCCGCCACCTACCAGTCCGCCGCCATCGCCGCGGAGGACCTGAAGGCGGAGTTCCCCCAGGCGAAAATTTTGGTGGTGGACTCCCTCTCCGCCTCACTGGGCCAGGGTCTGCTGCTCTATTTGTGCGTGGCGCAAAAGCGGGCGGGGCGGTCCATTGAAGAGGTCTGGGCCTTTGCCCAGGAAACCCGTGACCACCTCTGCCACTGGTTCACTGTGGACGATTTAAACTTCCTCAAGCAGGGCGGACGCATCAGCGCCGCCACGGCGCTGTTTGGCACCATGCTCTCCGTCAAGCCGGTGATGCACATGGACAACGGCGGGCATCTGGTCCCCGTGAGCAAGGCCCGGGGCCGCAAGGCCGCCCTTCTGGCCCTGGTGGACCGGATGGAGGCCACCGCTCTGGACGCGGCCCACGGCACGGTGTTCATCAGCCATGGCGACTGCGAGGGCGACGCGCTGACCGTGGCGGAGGAAATTGCCCGCCGCTTCGGCAATCGGGACGTGCACATCAACTACGTCGGCCCCGTCATCGGCAACCACTCCGGCCCGGGCACCGTGGCCCTGTTTTTTGTGGGGACTGTGCGATGAATTGGTTGGAAGTGCATATTGACACCAATCACCTGGGACTGGAACCGGTGGAAACCCTGCTCTCCGCCCTGGGGGTGGACAGCGTGGTGATTGACGACGAGACGGAATTTGAAGAGTTTCTGGAAAATAACCGCCAGTGCTGGGACTATGTGGACGAGGACCTGCGCGCCCAGATGCAGGGCCGC
Source organism: Oscillibacter sp. (assembly GCA_036655835.1). Taxonomy (GTDB): domain Bacteria; phylum Bacillota; class Clostridia; order Oscillospirales; family Oscillospiraceae; genus Oscillibacter. Next base: position 2,581 of record JAVVPH010000117.1, on the reverse strand, counting down.
TCCCGCATCACCTTTTATTTGGAGCCCCACGAGGCGGGCTTTTCCAAGCTTGGCGAGGTGCGCTTGGCTCTGGCGGATTTAAAGGCCCGGCGGAGCGACTGCGGTCCCCTGCTGATGACCCTGGAGGAGACGGCGGATGCCGACTGGGAGAACAACTGGAAGCAGTTTTATAAGCCCATGGAAATCGGGGAGCGTCTGTTGGTCCTTCCCCAGTGGGAAACCCGGGACCCCCAGGGCCGGGTCCCCCTGATCCTCAACCCCGGGCTGACCTTCGGCACCGGCAGTCACGCCACCACCCGGCTGTGCCTCACGGCACTGGAAAAAGCCATCCACGGCGGCGAGCGGGTGTTGGATTTGGGCTGCGGCAGCGGCATTTTGTCCATCGCCGCCCTGAAACTGGGGGCCGCCCACGCCTTCGCCTGCGACATTGACGACCAGTGCCTCCATGTGGCCTACGAAAATGCCGCCCTCAACGGCATCGGCCCGGAGGTTTACACCGTCCGCTGTGGCGACATTCTCTCGGACACGGCCCTGCAAGCGGAAATCAAAGGGGGCTACGACCTGGTGCTTGCCAACATTGTGGCGGACGTCATCATCGGCCTGGCCCCCACCGTGCGAACGCTGTTAAGCCCCACCGGCCTGTTCATCTGCTCCGGCATCATCGACACCCGGGCGGAGGAGGTGGCGGAGCAACTGCGCCAGGCGGGCCTCAGCATTGTGGGCAGCTTCCAATCCGAGGGCTGGTTTTCCTATACCTGCCGTTGAGATACCGGCGGACGGCCCGGCCCAAAGCCCCGCAAAGTTTTTTTCCATCCCCCCCCGGTCCGGCTCTTGACGAGCCGGACTTTTTTTGCGCTTGCGCAAGGGCTTCGACGGATTTCGGCGGTCTTTTTCTTGTTTTATTTGTAAAATAAAGGAAATTGCAAGGAGGTGGTCCCATGGGGGATTTGATCTATGGCGACCGGCAGATTTTACTGCTGCCCACGGAGGACATTCAGCCCAATCCCATGCAGCCCCGGCGGATTTTCGAGGAAAAGGGTCTGCGGGAGCTGGCGGATTCCGTCCAACGCCACGGCATTTTGCAGCCCCTGACGGTGCGGAAAACCTGGCAGGGTTGGGAGCTGATTGCCGGCGAGCGGCGGCTTCGGGCGGCAAAGCTGGCGGGACTTCCCGCCGTGCCCTGTCTTGTCACCGTGGTGGATGACGACGAGTCCGCCCTGTTGGCGTTGGTGGAAAATTTACAGCGGACGGACCTGCATTTTTTGGAGGAGGCCAACGCCATCGCCGCCTTTCTCCGGCGGACCGGCATCACCCAGGAGGAGGCGGCGGCGCGGCTGGGCCGGTCCCCCTCCGCCGTGGCCAACAAGCTGCGCTTACTGCGCCTCTCCCCCGCCTGCGCGGAACTGCTGTTGCGCCACGGCCTGTCCGAGCGCCACGCCCGCTGTCTTTTGCGCTTGGAGGACGACAGCGAGCGGCTCTGCGCCCTGCAATACATCGCCGCCCACCATTTGACCGTGGCCCAGGCGGAGCAGCACGTGGACCGGCGGATACAGGCCCTGCAAACCACCGCGCCCGCAGGCCGCAAAACCTTCATCATCAAGGATGTGCGGCTGTTTCTCAACAGCGTGGACCGGGGATTGCGGCTGATTCGGGACGCGGGGGTGAATGCCGAGAGCGGTCGGGAGGAGACGGAGCAGGAAATTGTCCTCACCATCCACATTCCCAAGCAGGAGCGCCGCATCCTTCCCGTAAAACGGGCATAAAAGCGGGTTTTTCAGCGTTTTTGCCGGATTTTCCGAAAATCTCTCTCCAAATTGTTACAAAATTGTAATGCTTTTTTGCGGGTAGCTGTGCTAGACTGAAAGTCGAATGCACCGCCGCGCGAAGCGGCATCTATTTTATAACAACAGGAGGGCTTCATGGAAGAGACAACAACCGAAGCCATCGTGGAGAAACGCTCCAAAAAACCGCTGGTCATCGTCGGCATCCTACTGGGTCTGGTGCTGGCGGTCTATCTGGGCTTTTGCGTCGTCGCCGCCAACACCCAGACCATCTATCCCGGCCGCACCCTGCGGGGAATTGACCTGGGCGGGCTGACCGTGGCCCAAGCCGCCGAAAAGCTGGAGGCGGAATTTCCCAAGCAGCTGTTCACCCTCCGTTTTTCCACCGGCGCGCCGGAGAGCGAGCCGGAGCTATTACAACTGTCCTATGGGGAACTGGGTGCCCGCTTGGAATACGACCTAGCCGCCCAAATGGCCCACAAGGAGCTTTCTCCCGGGAATTTTTTCACCAACGGCTGGGAGTATTTCGCCTGCCTGACGGGCCTGCCCAACCAACTGGACTGGTGCGATTTAACCTTGGATGAGAACGGCTTCGCCATGGGAAAGGCCCTGCTGCTTGCCAGCACCCATCGCCAGGCGTTGGACGCGGCCTATCAGCTGCAAGAAACCTCCATTTTAATGACCGTCCCCCGGGATGGTCAGGAAATCGCCGCCACCCAGGGGGCCGTCCCCTTTGAAACCGCCCTGCGCCAAGCCCTGACCACGGCGGAGTCCGTGGAGATCGCTCTGGATATCCTCCC
>JAVVPH010000116.1:0-5922 GCA_036655835.1 Oscillibacter sp. | reverse complement strand
TCGGTTCCGCCCACGGTAAATTTGCCGTGGGCATTTTCAAATCCACAAAAATGTGATAAAATCATTCAAAATAGGGAGTTGATGGCAGAAATTGACCGGTCCGCCGCCCTGGGGCGGCGATCAACGCGCTGAAAAATCGGCCCATGACTGCACTGCAATTCATCAAAAAATCAAGAACAGGAGGCGGGCGTATGCTGGACTTTCTTCGGGAAGAGGGCGTGAATCCGCAAATTTTAGAGGAGCTGGAGCGCTATCAGGCGGCCCACGCCGTGGGCGACGGGGTGAAAGACCGCGTTCCCCAGCCGGGGTATCCCTACTACGGGAAAGAAATTTGGGAGCAGGCCCTGACGGCACTGCTGGCAGGGGAAAATCTGCTGTTGGTGGGGCCCAAGGCCACGGGAAAAAACGTGCTGGCAGAGGGCTTGGCGGCGGCATTTGGCCGCCCCGCCTGGGACATTTCCTTTTATATCAACACCGACGCGGCCTCGCTGATTGGAACCGACACCTTTGAAAACGGCAGGGTGACCCTGCGTCACGGCCCCATCTATCGCTGTGCGGAGGAGGGGGGCTTCGGCATTTTGGACGAGATTAACATGGCGAAAAACGAGTCCCTGGCGGTGCTCCACGCCACACTGGATTTCCGCCGCGTCATCGACGTGCCCGGCTACGACCGCATCGCCCTCCGGGACGCCACCCGCTTCATCGCCACCATGAACTACGGCTACGCCGGCACCCGCGAGGTGAACGAGGCCCTGGCCTCCCGCTTCATGGTCATCAATATGCCCATCATCTCCGGCGAAAATTTGTCCCGCCTGCTCAGCCATCAATTCCCAAGCCTCAAGACGGAGTATGTCCAGCAGTTTTCCGGCCTGTTTCAGGACATCCGCAAAAAATGCGACAGCGCGGAAATCTCCACCAAGGCCTTGGATTTGCGGGGCCTGCTGGCGGCGGTGCGGCTGATGGAAAACGGCTTGGAGGCCGTTTCCGCCCTGTATCTGGGCCTGGTGAACAAGTGCTTCGACGAGTTTGAACGCCGTCTGGTGGAGGATTTGATCGCCCTTCGTCTGCCCCGGGGCCTTGTCCGGGACCAGCTCTTTACCGCGTGACATGGTTTTAACGGAACAGGAAAAACGCCGGGCGGAAAACCTCATCTGGGCGTCGGCGGCGGACTATACCTTTCGCCCCGACCTCAAGGCCTTTGACGCGGAGGGCCGGGCGGAGCTGTATTGGAACTGCGTCATCGGCGCGGCCCGGCGGCACTACGACTGGACGCAAATTTCCGCGTTGGTCCGGACGTTTCAGGGCAGCGTGAGCCAGATGACCTATGAAAACTTGCTCTGGCTGGGCTTGGAAAACGCGGTGTATCTGCGGGAGCGGAGCCTGCGCCCGGTGCTGCCCGCTCTGCGGGAGCAGTATGCCCGCCGGGCGGTGGACCTCAGTGGGGCCGCAAAAAACGACCGCCTGCTGGACGTGCTGGAGGAGGCCCATTTTCGCCGGGCACTGGGGGAAACGCCAAAGTTGAAGCCCCGGGATTCCGCCCTGCTGGACGGCTTGGAATGGGGGCCGGAGCTGGATACGGCCCAGGTGGTGGCCCGGGTGACGGCGCTGTTCACGGAATTTTTGGGCTATGCCCCCCAGGGAACGCCGGAGACGGCCCCGGGAAAATCCGGCGGCGGGATACACTGGTTCGCCAAGCGCCAGCGGGCCGCCCATGTGGATTTGCCGGCGGTCCGGGGCTTCGGCTTTGGCTTTGGGGACTACGCGGGGGACTGCGGCGGCACGGAAACGGCGGCGGGCAAGCAGCTGGGCTTTCAGCTTCCCCTGCTCTCCGGCCAGACGGAGGAGGGCCTGCGGCAATACATCAGGCACTATTTCGGCGCGCCGCTGTACGAGGAAAAGCGGATGCAGGCGTTGGAGAAGCAGTTCTGCACGGGCAATCACAGTGCCTGCCACCTCTATTTCACCCGGGGTGTCTACGCGGACGAGACGTTGGCAGAGGGCAATGCCGGCTTCCAAAAACGGGCGGTTTTGAAGCAAATTCGGAAAAATACGGCCTTTTATCAGGCAAATTTGGCCCAAAATCGCAACAGCATTGCCCGGCTCTCCGCCCGTATCCGCAACTCCATGCTGGCGTATTTGGAGTCCTCCACGGTGAAATCCGCCGCGGGACGGCTGGTGGGGGGACAGGTCTGGCGGGGGCTGTATGTAAACGACGAGAAAATTTTTCGGCGGGAACTGCGGCAGGACGCCGGCAATTTGTCGGTGGATATTCTGCTGGACGCATCCACCTCCCAGCTCCACCGCCAGGAGCTTGTGGCCACCCAGGCCTATATCATCGCGGAGAGCTTGAACCGCTGCGGTCTGCCCACCCGGGTGTATTCCTTCTGCTCCATGAGCGGCTACACGGTGGTCAACCTCTTTCGGGACTATGGCGAGACGGACCAAAACGAACATATTTTCAACTATTTCACCACCGGCTGCAACCGGGACGGTCTGGCCATTCGCGTGGCGGCGGGGCTGCTGGCGGAGACAGACTGCGAGCATAAGCTCTTGATGATCCTCTCCGACGCCAAGCCCAACGACGTGGTGAAAATGGCCCTGGGGGACAACCAGTACCGGGATTATACGGAGGCGGACGGCGTGGACGACACCGCCGCCGAGGTCCATCGGGCCAAGATGAACGGCATTTCCCTGCTCTGCGTGTTCACCGGAAACGACGCGGATTTGCCCGCCGCCCAAAAAATTTACGGGCGGGACTTCACCAGAATCCGGGCGCTGGACCAGTTTGCGGACACGGTGGGCGCACTGATTCAAAATCAAATCCGCAATCTCTAAGGAACCTCTGCATCAATCCCATCGCACATCTTGTCGGCATCTTTTTCGTATGGAATCGCCAAAAACCCGCAGGAATACGTCAGTATTCCTGCGGGTTTTTGGCTCGCCGGACAAAAAATCTGCTCGCCAATCTGCACAATGCGATTGAATCAGAGGTTCCCTAATGCTCTATTCCTGCGCTGTACAGCGCAGGAATAGAGCACAGTCGACCTATTTGCAGGCGTGCCCGCTGCCATGCGGCGCATGGCAAATGAACCCCTTGCGGGTTTCATTGAATATGAGGGAACCTCTGTATCAATCCGTCAAGACATACGGCGGGATTGAATCAGAGGTTCCTTCGCATAAAACCGCCTGCGGGGCAATACTTTAAATGCTCCATTCATGAGGAACAGTGGATTTTCTTTCACTGTCTCCTCATGAAGGGAGCATATCCTTTGGACCCGAAAGGGGGGGGATGAGTCCCGCTCAACGGTCCGATTTTTGACTTCGCAGGTGGGGCTGCACGTCCTCCACGCCGTGGATGCTGCCCTGCATATCCTCGTGGTAAATGGCAAATTGGTTTTTGCCGTTTTGTTTGGCAAAATAGAGGGCGGCGTCCGCCCGCTTGGACAGCTCCGCATAGCTGCTTCCATCCCGGGGGAACAGGGCAACGCCGATGCTGCAAGAGATGGAATACTCCAAATCCTCCTTGTGGAAGGACCAGTTAAACACCTCGGAGATGGCGAGGAGCTTTTGCGTCAAACGCGCCCCCTCCTCCAAGCCCTCCACAAATACCGTGAATTCGTCGCCGCCCATCCGGCCGACGATATCATTCACCCTGAAAAGGCGCTTCAATTGGTGGGATACCTCGGTGAGGGCGGTGTCGCCGCTGGCGTGGCCCAGCGTGTCGTTGACCTCCTTGAAGTTGTCAATATCCACGGTCAAAAGGGCACCGCAGGCAAAGGGTATCTGCAACCGCTGGGCAATCAGATACTCGGTGGTGGCCCGATTGTACAGGCCGGTCAGGGAGTCCCGCTGGGCCAATTCCGTCACCGCTTGCAGTTCCTGCTTGACGTGGTCGATGTCCGCAATCAGCCCCACCGCGCTGCAAAGGCGGTTTTCCTCGTCCAGTATGGCGGTGATGGAGACGCGGCACCAGAGAAAGGTGCCGTCTGCTTTGATGATGCGGAACTCGCCGCTGACAAAGGGTGCGCCCTGTTCCACCTGGTGGTATAAGTCCAAACAGAGCGCCGTGTCCTCCGTGGGGACCAAGTGGTGGGTGATGAGGCTTTCTGGGAAATTTTCCAGTGTGCAGGGATAGCCGAATTTTTCCTCAAAAATCTTGGAGTGGTGGATGGTCCGCCGCAGGGGGTCCCATTCAAAGACCACCTCCTGGGTCGCCGCCATAATCAAATCATAGCGCTGCTTGGCATCCCGTAGCCGCTCCTGGGCCTGCTTGAGCTCCGTCATATCGGTAAAGCAGCAGTAAACCAGAGGGTTGTCGGCGGCGTCCCGCAGGACGTTTCCGCAGAGGAGAATCCATTTTACGCTGCCATCCGCGCTGATAAAGCGAATTTCATCGCTGGCGGCCTCGCCGGTGGTCAGGTGCTGGGACAGAGATTGCCGGACCCGCAGAATGTCATCAGGCTGCATCATCCGCACCAAGTGATTGGAAAATTGCGCCAGAAAGGCCTCTTTTGAATAGCCGATAAAGCGGTAAAATCCGTCGTTGGCCTCTGCCAGGGTAAAGTGCTCGTCCAGATAGCATTTGAATACGCCGCCGGGAATGGTGTTGTAAATGGTCAGCAGCTCCTCATGGACTGCCTCCAAGGCCCACTGGTTTTTCCGCCGGGCGGTGCTGATGTAAAAAATCAGCAGAAGCACCACCACCAGCAGCGCCCCGGTGAGCATAAAGGCCTCTTGCGTCAGCACCATGGTCCGGCTGGTGACCACTTCATTGGGCAGCACCGAGAGAAAATACCAGTCGTTGATGCCCACGGGCATATAGTTCATGGTCCGCTTGTCACCGTTCCAGTTATAGAAAATGCGGCCCGCCTCGCCATTTTGCATCGCTAGGCGCATCTGGGTCAGTTCCTTATCGGAAACCGAGGAATTTTCCCGAAAACTCTCGTAGATATTGCGGAAGCTCTGGTCTGCGTTGGGGTTTTCCGAGCGAATAAAAATATTTCCACTTGCGCTGGACATATAGCTGTAACCCGCGCCGCCAAAGGATTCCGACGATAAAAACTTGGAGAAGGACGACATGGAAAATCGCCCGTTGACAATGCCGATCGTCTCCCCATCCCGCTGAATGGGCGCAGTGACGCAAATAATATTTTCAGCGTTGTCCACCGCTTTTTCCACATTGCTGATGACGGTTTTCCCCGTCATGGCGGCTTGAAAATGGGGGTGGACCGCGATGTTTCCCAGCACCTCGCCGTTCACACCGTAAAGGGTGCCGTCCGGCGTGGCGGTGGTGATGCTTTTAAAGGATTGAACGCCGCCCTCATAGCGCTGCATGGCCTGCAAAACGGTGGGCGAGTTGATGGGCATATCGTGCTGTCCCAAATAAAAGGCAATTTCCTCAATGCGAGACATATCGTTGGACAGGCGCTCATGAATCAGCGCCACGGATTGAGTGGCGCTCTCCTGAACCACCTGGTCCACACGTTGCTGCTCCTCCGTTTGTACCAAACGGAGATACCAACGGATCGTCAGCGAAATCGCAATGACCGCGGCAACAAAAACGAGTACATTGAGCAGCGATTTTTTTGCGCTGCCTGCATGAATTTCCATATAACCATCTCCAATCCGAGCCGCCTGGGAGAGCTGCGCTCTCAGGGAATATCTCACGTGTAAAATGGTGGCTTTTGGGAAATTTTACAATCTGGTTTCTACCGTAATTCCTGTTTTTCGATGAACCTACAAGGCTATACAACAAGTATACCTGCATTTCCACGCAAGTCAATGTAAAGTACATATTTCCAAAAATTCTGAACAAGTATCTTTCGTTATACTCCCAGCCGACTTGCTTCGAGATACGCGCTTTGCGGTGGTTGCGCACATTCCTTGGCGGCAAAATTGGAAATGGCCCGGGCGGCAAAAAGG
>JAVVPH010000115.1:0-5927 GCA_036655835.1 Oscillibacter sp. | reverse complement strand
GCAAACGATCCATCCCCCATTATCGCACTACTACGTTTTCCTGGCCCAGCGTCTCTGTTGCCTCCTGCAACAGGGCTTTGTGGAGCTGGCAGCGGGTGCCAAGCAGCTTGCCGGTATCCGCCATCCGCATTTTTACCGGCGCGCCGCCGGGGAACATCTCAAACACCAGGCGCATATGGCGCATTTCCGGACTGTCCAGACCGGGGAATTTCAGCCAAAGCGTCTGTCCCGCCACTCGTTTGTCCTCCCGGGCCTCCGGCGGGGGCGTGGGCGGCAGCCCCCCCTCCGCCGTGGAGAGCGGGTAGGCGGAATCACACATAATCTGAGGGGCTTTTTCGTCCCGGACGGAGAGCTTGCCCTTGATGACCACTGCCTGATTTTCCTTGAGGTAGCTGCCGCAGGTTTCCAGCACCCGGGAAAAACACAGCAGCTCCATGGCGGCGGTATCGTCCTCCACCACCACATAGGCCATCAGGGTATTATTTTTTGTGGTTTTGGTTTTGCTGGAGGTCACCACGCCCGCGATGGTAATGCGCTGTCCGTCGGCAAAGCGGGTGGGCCCTCCCTCCTGGGAAAAGTCGTCCAAAATGGAGGCAATATTGGGCGCACCCAGGCGGCGCACGGTATCCCGATAGGCGTCCATGGGGTGGCCGGAGAGGTACAATCCCGTGGTTTCCTTCTCCATATTCATCATTTCTTGCGGTGTAAACTCGGGAATATCTGCCAAGGGAACTTCCTTTACAGAGCGCTCGTTCCCAACGTTTGCGGAGAAAAAATCAATCTGCCCCTCCAAATTTTGGCGGCGGCTTCCGGCTGCGGCATCCATCACCGATTCATAGACCCGGATGAGCTGGGAGCGCTTGGCCCCCAGCGAGTCAAACGCGCCGCTGCGGATGAGATTTTCCACCGCCCGCTTGTTCATCTCACTGCCGGTCATGCGGTCACAAAAATCGTGGAGCGAGGTGAAGGGGCCGTTTTCCCGCTCCCGCACCATGGCCTGAATAAAGCCCCGGCCGATATTTTTGATGGCCGCCAGACCGAAGCGAATACCCTCCTCCTCCACGGCAAACACGTCGCAGGAGCGATTGACATCCGGCGGCAGCAGGGCAATGCGGCACTCCTTGCACTCGTTGATATAGCCTGCCACCTTGTCGCCGTTATCCAGCACGCTGGTCAACAGCGCCGCCATATATTCCTTGGGGAAATGGCACTTGAAGTACGCCGTCTGATAGGCCACCACGGCGTAGGACACCGCGTGGGCCTTATTAAAGGCGTAGTTGGCAAAATCGTAAATATCCTGATAAATGGCCTGGGCCGCCGCCTCTGGAATCCCGGTTGCCACACAGCCGGCAATGCTCCGCTCCGCGTCTCCGTGGATAAAGGCCTCTTTTTCCTTCTCAATTTGGGAGGCTTTTTTCTTGGAGATGGCCCGGCGCACCATGTCCGCCTGCCCCAGAGAATACCCGGCTAAGCGGCGGAAAATTTCAATCACCTGCTCTTGGTACACGATACAGCCGTAGGTGACGGACAAAATCGGCTCCAAGGAGGGGTCGATATATTTGATGAGCTTTGGATTTTGCTTGCAGGCGATGAACCGGGGAATGGAATCCATGGGGCCGGGGCGATAGAGGGCAATGATGGCGGTGATGTCCTCAATATTCTGGGGCTTTAAGCCCACGCACACGCCGGTCATGCCGGAGGATTCCATCTGGAACACGCCGGAGGTCCGCCCCTGGGAAATCATGTCAAAGGTTGCCGGGTCCCCCTCGGGGATGTCCTCCAAACGAAAGCCCGGCAGCTCGCTCTGGACGGTTTTCACCGCGTCGTCCAGCACCGTCAGGTTCCGCAGGCCCAAAAAGTCCATTTTCAGCAGGCCCAGTTCCTCCAGCGTGGTCATCACATACTGGCAGACCACGGACTCGTCGTTTTTCGCCAGAGGCACATATTCGTACACCGGACGCTTGGTAATCACCACGCCGGCGGCGTGGGTGGAGGCGTGGCGGGGCATCCCCTCCAACGCTTTTGCCGTGTCAATCAGTTTTTTGACGTTGGGGTCATTGTCGTACAGGTCGGAGAGCGGCTTGCTCAGCCGCAGCGCGTCGCTGAGGGTGATGTGGAGGGTATTGGGGACCTGCTTTGCGATGTTGTCCACGTCGGCGTAGGGCAGATTCATCACCCGGCCCACGTCCCGAATCACGCCCCGGGCCGCCATGGTGCCGAAGGTGACAATCTGGGCCACATGGTCGTCGCCGTATTTCCGGCGGACATACTCCACCACCTCGCCCCGGCGGGTATCACCGAAATCCATGTCGATATCCGGCATACTCACCCGCTCCGGGTTTAAAAAGCGCTCGAAATAGAGGCTGTATTTCATGGGGTCCACATCCGTGATGCCCAGGCAATAGGACACCATGGACCCCGCCGCGCTGCCCCGCCCGGGACCGACGGGAATGCCCACGCTCTTGGCGTAGCGCACGAAATCAGACACGATGAGAAAATAGTCCGTGAAGCCCATTTTTTCAATCATGTCCTGCTCATATTCCAGTTGCTTGCGGTAGTCCGCCCGCTGACCGTACCGCTGTTCATAGCCCTCATCGCAGAGCTTTTTGATATAGGAAAAGCTGTCGTAGCCCTGGGGCAATTGAAATTCCGGCAGATGATATTTTCCGAAGGTAAATTCCAAATTGCACAGCTCCGCGACCTTCGCGGTGTTTTCAACGGCGCCCTCGTACTCGCCAAACAGCTCCGTCATCTCCGCCTCACTGCGCAGATAGAAGTTCCGCGGCTCGTAGCGCATTCGGTTTTCGTCGTCCAAGGTCTTCCCCGTCTGGATGCACAGCAGCACGTCGTGGGACTCCGCGTCCTCACGGCGCAGATAGTGTGCGTCGTTGGTGCACACCATGGGCAGTCCCGTCTCCTGGTGGATTTTCAGCACACCCCGGTTCACCACAGCCTGGTCCCGGATGCCGTGGTCCTGCAATTCCAGATAAAACCGCTCCGGCCCAAACAACTCAGAAAGCTTGATGGCGTAGGCTTTCGCGTTGTCATACTCCCCGTTTCGCAGCTTGCGGGGGATCTCCCCCGCAAGACACGCCGACAGGGCAATCAGCCCCGATGAATGCTCCTTGAGCAGGGCAAAGTCAATGCGGGGCTTCACGTAAAAGCCCTCTGTCCACGCCATGGACACCATGTAGGAGAGGTTGCGGTACCCCTCCTCATTTTCGCAGAGCAGTACCAAATGCCGGCTCTCCGCGTCCAGCTCGTGGACCCGGTCAAAGCGAGTGCGGCCCTCCGGCGTGACATAGACCTCGCAGCCGATGATGGGCTTGATGCCCTCCGCCTTGCAGGCGCGGTAAAAGTCAATCACGCCGTACATCACGCCGTGGTCCGTGATGGCGCAGGCGGTCTGCCCAAGCTCTTTGACCAGCTTCGGCAAATCCCGGATGCGGCACGCGCCGTCCAACAGGCTATATTCGGTATGGACGTGTAGATGGACAAAGGACATGGTTATACACTCTCTATTTCATCAGCGTTCTCGGTCAATTGCTCCCGCAGAAGTTCCAAAATTTTTACAAAATTTCCCTTTTACTCAGACTGCGCCAGCAGTTCCTGCAAACTGTAAGTCTCCACAGACCCGCCCCAGGGCGTTTTCCGTTGGCACCACCTGCCATTTCTCGCCCCTTTGGCGAAAAATGGAGGTCCGTCGGGCCGTCCAACAGTCCATTCTGGACCAGAGGTGGCAGGCAACTTGAAGCTGGGCAAAATTTTTCTCCGGTTGCGGCGGACTTTGAAGTTATATTCGTTTCACACCGCCACGCCGGACTCTTTCAGCATTCCCTCCACGATTTCCACGGCGGTGACAATCATCACGTCGCAGTGGGTGGTGAGGCCCATGGCCTGGGCCGCCGGGGTTTTCTCACTGACCTGGGGCCGGGCCGCCAACAGCTCGCCACAGCGGGTCAGGCCGAAGATTGCTTCAAAGCGCCGCCGAAATTCCTTGGCAGTGGCGTAAATCTGCCGCTTTCCGGCAGTGTCGCTCCCCTCGGTATGGGGAAACAGCAGGCTCAGCACCATCACGCCGCCGCTGACCGCGCCGCAAAGCTCGGCATGACTGCCGCCGATGCCGCCGCCAAAGCCCCCGGCAACTGCCATGGTGCTTTTCTCCTCCCCAATCAGGTCGCCAAAGGCCCCCAATACGGATTGGGCGCAATTATAGCCCTCCTTGTGATAAGCGTACCCGCGTTCGCAACGATTCATAGTATGTTCTCCTTTTTTTGTATCGACTTCAAGCAACGCCTTGCAGGATTGCCCAGTCAGATTTTTTCGGTTTGTGCAAAAATTGCGCAGATAAACTGTCCCACCGCCAAGATATTTTTGTGCGAGATGGCAAAAAATCTGCAAGACGGCCTGCGGCAAAGGCGCAGCAGGGCTTTTGCGGTGTTGCCTTAAAGTCCCTCCGCCAGGGAGAGCAGCTTGCGCAGCCGATGGTTCAGGCAGGATTTGGTGATCACCGGGTCAAATTCCTCCGCCAGCTCGTTGAGGGTCAATTCGGGATTTTCCAGCCGCAGTGCCGCCGTCTGCTGGAGCTTGTCCGGCAGCTGCTCCATCAGCCCCCGCTCGCGGAGCTTGCGAATGGCTGCCAATTGCTCGTGGGCGGCCTCCACGGTTTTGTCCGAATTGGCGCAGTCGCAGTTGAGACGGCGGTTCACGCTGTTGCGCAAATCCTTTTCCATTTTTGCCGCCATCACATCCATGGCCGCCACCGGCGCGCCGATGAGGGTTAAAAAATCCTCAATATGTTCACTCTGCTTGAAATAGGTGGTGCAATTCCCGTTGCGCACAATGTTTTTGGGGGAAAACTGGCATTCCTGTAACAGCGTTTCCAGTTCCCGGCTCACCTGGACATGGGAGGTGGCCAGCTCCAAATGGTACCGTTTCAGCGGGTCAGTGATGCTGCCTCCGGCAAAAAATACCCCCCGCAGAAAAGCGGCTCGGCAGCACTCCTCCTCCAGCATGGCAAAATTGATGTGCAGCACCAGATTTTGCGAGGGGCTAAAGCCCAAGGTGTTGATAATATGGTCCAATTTTTGCCGCTCTGTGATTTGGAACACCAGTTTTCCCAACTGCTCCGGCTCGGGCTGGCGGTCAAACTGCAAGCCAAAGGCCCGGTGAAACAGCTTGGGCAGCCGCGCCGCGAAATTGGTGTTTTCCGTAATCAATCGGACCTCTGTGGAGCTGAAGGTATTGCAGTAGAGCAGGATACCGTAGGCCTCCGCCCGGGCACAGCACAGCTTCTGCACCGGCAGTTTACATAATTCATTTTTCGTATCAAAGGAAAATGACACGTCCCGCCCTCCTGTTGTTTTGATTTCTATTTGAACGCTTATGTTTTGAAGGCAATACCACAGAAAATGCAGCTACCTTTTCCGGTAATTCCGCCACAAGCTCTGTGCGGTGTTGCCTTAACTTTCCACCTGATAGGTATCGTCGGAAAAATCAAACTTTTCTCCCGCGATGTGGACACTACGCTCGGTATGGAGCAAAATCAGCTCCCGCGCCAAATGGCCGGGATTGTGCCGCACATAGCCGTTTTCCACAGTGGCTACGGGGCGGTTGACAATTTCCACTCCCAGAGACGCGCACTGTTCCCTGTCCACGCAAATCAGCGCGGCCCCCTCCTCGGCATACCGGGCGGCCACCCCCTTGGGGATGGGGGAGGAATTGGTCAGGCACAGGTCAAACAGCCCCGGGCCGCCGTGCTGCATCAGCGCGGCGATATGGTCGGAGGCGGTATAGCCCTCCGTCTCCCCCTCCTGTGTCATGACGTTGCAGACGTAAATTTTCAGTGCGTCGGACGCCCGAATGGCCTCCACGATGCCGTCCACCAGGAGATTGGGAATCACGCTGGTGTACAGGCTCCCCGGCCC
>JAVVPH010000114.1:0-5951 GCA_036655835.1 Oscillibacter sp. | reverse complement strand
TTTTGACAAGCTGAAGCGGAGAAGTCGAAATCGACTTCTCCGCTTTTTTCCATCATATTATCCCTCAAAGCTACGCAGGAGGGGGGACTTGGATAGCCACTTCAACAGCGGCAGGCCCAGGGCGTAACAGGCCACGGCCTCGCCCAGACCGATGGTGAGGGCGTTGAAGGCGAAGGCGGGGAGAAACAGCGCGCCGTCCAGCGTGGAGAAATAGGCCACCTCCGCGCCCACGATGAGGGCGTTGCAAATTACCGGCGGCAGGGGGGCTAAATATTGGTTGGGACAGCGGCGGGTGCAAAGAGCCGCCAGCAGGGTGGCCGCGGTGCCGAACACCCAGTCCAGCACAAAGGGCGACCCCAGCAGATTGGCCAGAAAACAGCCCACAGCCAGACCGGGAATGGCGGCGGGAAAGAGGAAGGGCAGCACGGTCATGGCCTCCGCCACCCGGAGCTGCACGCCGCCGTATTGCGGGATGGGCAGCAGCAGGGTCAAGCCCGCGTAGAGGGCGGCAATCACGCCGGCGGTGGTCAATTGGCGAACGGTGAAACGGGAATGGGACATAAAAAATCCTCCATTTTTTTGTTTAGAGAACGGCAGAGCCGAACGAACGCCCGAGGGCGCTTGGACAGGGAGATGGCACCTGTCGAACAAATAGTATAGCACAGGGCGGGGAAAAATGCAACGCGGGAAAAGGGGAGGCGGCGGTGGGGTATACGTCTGTTGGGACGGACCGGCGGGGCGAAAAGAGTGAGCATGGAGTGTAAAAAGGTGGGCCACAGTTGCTGTCAGGCTGTCGAAAAGGCTTTTTTGACACCCGGGGCAGTTGCTTTTACGAGGAATTTCCAAGCGGTATTTTTAAAAAAATGGAGAGGACCGGCGTTCTTTGACATAAAAAACAGGAGAAGCCGCCAGAGGGCGGTTTCTCCTGTTTGTGTTTCCAATCAGGGGGTGACGAGAACCAAAACCGGAACGGTATCCGGGGCGGGAGGCGGGGTCACGGTTTCCGGCAGGGCCGTCACCAGGGCGGCGTATTCCTCGGCGGAGAGCGCATACAGCGTGCCGGAGAGGGCGGCGTCCTGATAGGCTTGACCGCTTAGTTTTTCCAGCAGCGTCCCGGCCTCCGCACTTGTGAGCACCAGCCAGGGCGTGACGCGCTGGGTGGTGGTCAGCACAGGCGGGGCATCCGCCGGAGCGGCGGCAGGCGGGGGAACGGCGGAGGGAGCGACAGCAGGCGGGGGAACGGCATCCGGGGCGGTCTGCTGCGGGGCAGATGCCTGATAGGGGGCGGGGGCCTCCGTCTTGGCGGGAGGGGCAACGGCGACGAGAGCCGGCGCCTGCGGGGCCATCTCGTTTTCCGGGGCGGTTTCGCCGGTGGTTTTCTCATCGGCGGCGAAGGCGGTATCCGGCGCGCCGTTGGCTGGGGCAGCGGTGTCCCCGGCTGTTATATTCCCATCGTTGGACCGCTGGGTGACCATGGGGGGACTGGCGGCAGGGGCGGAGACAGAACCGGGCAGGGCTTCCAGAGCCACCACCACAGCAAGGCAGGCCGCCAGGGGCAGTAAAATTTTGGACCAGGGGGTTTTCTTGTGCTTGCGGCTCTCCACCCGGACGGCGGCCATCACCCCCTCGGCAAAGCCGTCGGGGACCACCGTGTCCTCCACCCGGGGGAAGGCGGCGCGGAGATACAAAGCGGCATCCACATAGTCCCGGCAGTGGTCGCAGGTGGTTAAATGGGCGCGGACCCGGGCGGCGTCCTCTTCCGAAAGTGCGCCGTCCACCAACGGGTCCAGCAGGGCCGCGTATTCTTCACAGTATTTCATTGCAGGCCCTCCTTTGTTCTCTCTTTGGACGGAGGGGACAGCAAAAAGTTCCCGGATTGCAGCAAAAAATTTCGCAGGTGTTTGCGGCCCCGGTTGATGCGGGATTTTACCGTGCCCACATCCAACTCCAAAACCTCTGCAATCTCGTCGTAGGAGAGCTGTTGCAGCTCCCGCAGAATGAGGACCTCCCGATGCTCCGGGGAGAGCGCTTGCAGGCCGCGTTCAATTTGGTCGCGCAGCTCCTTTTGCTCCATGGCGGCCTGGGGGCCGGGGATGGCCGTGCCCGGCAGGTCCAGGTGCAGCTCCTCGTCATCCAGCGAGGGGCCGGCATTGGCCCGCTGACGGCCCTCCCGCCGGAGCAAATCCACGCAGGCGTTGGAGGCCAGACGGTAGAGCCAGGTGGAAAAGCTGGATTCCCGGCGGAAAAAGGGCAGGCCCTGCCACACGGAGAGAAACGTCTCCTGGGCGGCCTCCTGGGCGTCCTCCGGGTTGCCGCACATCCGCAGTGTCAGGGCAAAAACCCGCTTTTCGTAGAGACGGAGAAGCTGCTCAAAGGCGTTTTGGTCGCCCTTCCGGGCGGCTTCCACCCACTGGGTTTCCTGTATATGATCGTTCATGTCAGGTCCCTTTTGATGCCCTTTGTCACCCGATAGACATCCTCTAACGTGTTCATTTTCACAATTTGCTCCTTATAATAGCTGGCGTGGGAGATGCCCTTGAGATACCAGCAATAGTGCCGCCGGGCCTCCAACACCGCCACCCGCTCTCCCCGGTTGGCGGCGGCCTGCTCAATCTGGCGCACCACCACGTCACAGCGGTCACGAAGGGGGGGCAGGGGGGGAATGGGCAGTCCCGCCAGTGCGGCCCGGGCCTGGGTGAAGAGCCAGGGATTGCCAAAACAGCCCCGGGCAATCATGGCCATATCCGCCCCGGTTTGCCGCAAAATGGCCACGGCGTCCTCCGCCGTCCAGATGTCGCCATTGGCGATGACGGGGATGGAGACGGCCTCCTTCACGGCGCGGATGCAGGCCCAGTCGGCCTTGCCGCCGTACATCTGCACCCGGGTGCGGCCGTGGACCGTCAGGGCGGAGAGGCCCGCCTGCTCCAGCACTTGGGCAAATTCCACGCAGTTGCAGTGGGCGCTGTCCCAGCCACGGCGGAATTTGGCGGTGACCGGGGCGGAGACGGCCTTGCTCACCGCCTCCACAATGCGCGCGGCCTTTTCCGGGTCCTTCATCAGGGCGGAGCCGTCGCCGTTATTTACAATTTTTCCCATGGGACAGCCCATGTTAATGTCCACAATGTCGGCACCGGATGCCTCCAGGGCAATGCCGGCGGCCTCTGCCATGCACTGGGGGTCACTGCCGAAAATCTGCACGGCGGAGGGATGCTCCCCCGGGAAGGGCCGCAGCAGCTCCAAGGTTTTGGAATCCCCGTAGCACAGGGCCTTGGAGGAGATCAGCTCCGTGCAGGTATAGCCCGCGCCCAGCCCCGCGCAGAGCTGGCGAAAGGAGGCATCCGTGACACCGGCCATGGGGGCCAGGGCCAGAGAGGAATCAATGAAAATGGGTCCGATTTTGATGGGAGGTCACCGCCTTTTTCTGCATAATTATCGATAATATATCACACGCCCGGGAAAAAGTCCATATCTTCCGCCGGGGAAAATGGCGATGGAGTGCGGGGCGCGGCGGCGAGAAAACTTTTTTTCCCGTCCGTTCCCGACGGGTTTTTCTGGGAGGGAACTGTAAAATGATGGAAAAACAAAAGAAACGAGGGACGCTTCGTGCAGCAGAAATATCTCATTTTGGAACGGGAGCAGTCAACGCGGCTATTGGCCTGGGGCATCCGCTTTTTTCTCACAGCCGCCCTGAGCGCCAGTCAGATCCCCGGGGGCTACGCGCCCTTTGCCCTGGGCTGTGTGGCGGCGGCGGGGGCCGGGGCCGAGGGAATGGCGGCACTGCTTGGCGCCGGCGTGGGGGCGGTGCTGTTTTTGGAATTTGCCGACGGACTGGCGTTTTTGGCCACGGCTATTTTAATTTTTACCACCGCCACGGCCTTTCACGGAATGCGCCTGGCGGACAAGCCCTGGTTTTTGCCCCTGGCGGGGGCGGGACTTTTTTTCGCCGTGCAGCTCATCTATCTTTTGCAGGCCCTCTCCCCCTTGGAGCGGGTGGGACCCTGCCTGGCGGCGACGGTGCTGGTGGGGGCCTCTGCCCGGGCGTACCGCCCGCTGCTCCGGCCCGGCGAGGAACAATTGGAGCCGGACGGACTGCTGTTTTTGGGGATGTCCCTGCTGCTGGCCCTGTGCGATTGGACCCTGGCGGGGGTTTCCATCGGGCGGATCTTGCTGTGCTGTGTGCTGGTGTACACCGCCTATCAGCGGGGAATGGTGACGGGGGTCACGGCGGGACTGTGCGCCGGACTGGGGGCGGATTTGGTGGCCGGAAACGGCGCACTGCTGTTCACGGCGGTCTACGGCTTGGCGGGACTGTCCGCCGGAAGTCGGAGCGGACAAAATCGCCTTTGGGCCGCCGGGGCGTTTTTGGCGGCGGCGGGAGTGGCTCTGCTGACAGTGAGCGGGGAGGCGGGGTTGGCACTGGTATGGGAACTGCCCGGGGCGGCACTGCTGTTTTTACTGCTGCCGGGGAAGGCCTTCGGCGGCAAACGCGTGAAAAAAACGGAGGCGGCGGAGACGGGAAAAACCATGGAAAAGCTCAAGACCCGGCTGGACCGCACGGCGGCGGTGTTTCGGGATTTATACGACAGCATGGGACGCGGCGGGGCAAATTCCACCGAGGAAAATCCCGCCATTGTGTTTGACCGGGCGGCGGAAAAAACCTGCCGGGACTGCGCGCTGTGCGAGCTGTGCTGGCAGCGGGAGTACACGGAGACGTTTAACGCCCTCAACGACGCCACCCCCTTTTTATTGGAGCGGGGCCGGGCCATGGCCAAGGATTTTCCGCCCCATTTTTCCAATCGCTGCATCCATTTGCCGGAATTTCTCACCGCCATCAACGGGGAGCTGTCCGCCTATTTACTGCGCCGCCAATACCGCCGGCAGTTGGAGGAAACCCGGCGCAGTGCCCGGGGGCAGTATGCCCAGATGTCCGATTTGCTCACCGCCACGGCGGCGGGACTGGGGGAGACGGTCACGGCCCTGGGCGGCCCGGCGGGCTATCGCCTGGGGGCGGCTCTGCGGCCTAAGGAGGGGGGGAAGGTCTGCGGGGATACGGTATCCTCCTTTGAGACGGAGGGGGGCCTTTTGTGCCTGCTGCTGTCCGACGGCATGGGCAGCGGCGAGGCGGCTCAGCGGGAATCGGCCCTGACCTGCCGCCTGCTGCGGCAATTTTTGCAGGCGGGCATCGAGCCGGAGGCGGCACTGAAAACCTTAAATTCCGCCATGGCCCTGCGGGGGGCGGAGACGGGGAGCTTTACCACCATCGATTTGCTGAGCTGGCAAAGGGGCGGGATGGCGGCGCTCTACAAATTCGGGGCCGCGCCCAGCTACATCAAGCGGGGCGGACAGGTGCGGCGCATCACCGGCGCGTCCCTGCCCGCCGGACTGCGGTCCACCCCCGCCGCGCCGGACATGACCCGCCTGTGCTTGGAGCCGGGGAGCTTTGTACTGCTCATCAGCGACGGCGTGGCCGATGCCAACCACGATGAATGGCTGTTGGATTTGCTGGCGGGTTGGGACGGCGACGACCCCCAGACCTTGGCGGGGGTGGTGCTGACGGAGAGCGTCCGCCGGGGCGGCTTGCAGGACGACTGCGGCATTCAGGTGCTGCAATTGACCGGAGACGGGGCCCAGGAGGTCTAGTCGTCCGGCGGGAAGTCTACAGGGGATATGACAAAAATTTCCACGGAAAAATTTTGGTCTGTCTGGGGGATTTGGCGGGTGTTGGCCGTATATTTCCACTGGCTGGGAGACACACTGGAACTATCAAGGAAGCAGGAGGTGCGGCAACATGGTGAAAGGAATTTCCAGGCGGGTCGTGGTGGTGGATTCCCCGGACCAGCGGTTTTTCGAGCAGGCGATTTTTATTGTGCGCAATGACGCGGCGGGGGAGGGGGTCAGCTCCCGAGAGCTGGTGGAGGAGGCCCGCCGGGTGGCCCGGAATTACGCCGGGG
>JAVVPH010000113.1:0-5973 GCA_036655835.1 Oscillibacter sp. | reverse complement strand
TTCCGAAAAATCTGCGCAGTTAGTACAAAGAAAAAATGGATTGTTGGGGCGCGCATTGCTCGTTTGTCTGCGGGGCATTTCTGCCGTTTTATGGCGGACGCGGGATGCACGCCCCTACAATTTTGCCTCTCTTTGCCCAAGTCGCAATTGCTGATTGCGTAACGTTTTTAAAAGGAGCGTCCCATGCTGTTTGAAAAATCCTCCAATGTGGACTGGCTGATTGCGGGGCTTGGCAATCCCGGCCAAAAATACGCGAGCACCCGCCACAACATGGGCTTTCTCGCCGTAGACCTGCTGGCAGAGCAGCAGAAGGTGAAGCTGAACAAGGTCAAATTCCACGCCGCCTACAATATTTTTTCCTTCGGCGGGGCGCGCTGTCTGGTGATGAAGCCCCAGACCTACATGAATCTCTCCGGCGAGGCGGTGCGGGAGGCGGCCCAGTTTTACAAAATCCCCGCCGACCATGTGCTGGTGATTCACGACGACGTGGATTTGGCGGTGGGCCGTCTGCGGCTCCGGCCCTCCGGCTCGGCAGGGGGGCACAACGGCCTGAAAAACATCATCGCCCAACTGAGCACTCAGGAATTTCCCCGCATTAAAATCGGCGTGGGGGACCCCGGAACCCCCGGCGAGGCGGAGCGGGACATGATTTCCTGGGTCATCGGCGCCCCCTCTCAGGCGGAGAGGAAAATCCTGCTGGACAGCATCACCCGGGCTGTCGAGGCGGCGCAGTGCGTCGTGGAAGAGGGCATCAACGCGGCGCAAAATCGCTATAATTCATAATTTTCGTGGAAAATTGCACCCCCGCCCCTTGGTGGTCGAGGGCGCTTTCCCCTATCCATAACTTCCAAATTTTAACAAAAAGGACCGGGTGCGCATGGAACAGTTTCTCCAAAAATTGCAGGAAACGCCGGAGATCGCGGAGCTGATTCTCCGGGTGGAGGAGGGCGGCTGCCCCGTGGCGGTCACCGGCTTGCAGCCGGTGCACCGGGGCTGTGTGGGCGCGGCGGTGGCCCGGGCGTGCCATCGCCCGGCGGTATTTATCTGCGGGGATGAGCGGGAGGCCCAGACCCTTGCCGGGGATTTGCGGACCCTGACCGGGCAAGAGGTGGTGGTGCTGCTCAGCCGGGAATGGCAGCTCCGTCCGGGGGCAGTGGCTTCCAGAAATTGGGAGCAAAACCGACTGGCGGCCCTCTACGCTCTGGCCCGGGGCAAGGCCGAGGTGGTGGTGGCTACGGTGGACGCCCTCCTGGCCCGAACCCTGCCGCCCAAGCTCTTAAAGGACGCGGCCATCTCCCTGAAAGCCGGGGGGCGGGCCGATTTGGGGGATTTGGTCCGCCGCCTCACCGCAGGGGGCTACGCCCGCTGTGAGCAGGTGGAGGGCGTGGGCCAGTTTGCCCTGCGGGGCGGAATTTTGGATGTGTTCTCCCCCCTGATGGACCAGCCGGTACGTTGTGAATTTTTTGACGATGAGATCGACTCCATGGGCGTCTTTGACCCCGCCACCCAGCGCCGGGTGAAAAATGTGAAGTCCGCCCTGCTGCTCCCCGCCGCCGAGGTGCTCCCCGGCGCGGCCCCCGGCGGCGAGGCGGGACTGGGGAAAACCCTGACCGCTCTGGCGGAGAAGCTGTCCAAAAAGCCGGGGCATGAGGCGTTGGTTACCACCCTGCGGGGCGACGCGGAGCGTCTGGAAAACGGCGCGGTCCCCGGCGGCATGGACCGCTATTTAGCCGCCGTGTACCCAGACGTGACGGCGGGGCTGCACTATCTGCCCCGGCAGGCGGTGGTGTTTTTCTGCGAGAGCGCCCGGGTGGAGGACCGGCTGCGCCACACCCTCCTGCAAACCCGGCAGGACACGGAGATTTTGTTGGAGGCGGGCTTGCTGGCGGGGGAATACGCCCATCTCACCCTCTCCGCCGAGGAGCTGTACGCCGCTCTGGCGGAGTTCCCCACGGTGCTGACGGACTCCCTGCCCACCTCGCGGCATCCCCTGCGGCCCAAGGCCCTGCTTGCCATCAACGCCAAGCAGCTCTCCTCCTACGGCGGGAGCCTGGAAACCGCCATCACGGATTTGGAGCACTATCGCGGCGCGGAAAACGCGGTATTGGTGCTGTGCGGCAGTGAGGCCCGGGCCAAAAATCTCCAGCGTCTGCTGGAGGACCGCCACCTCCCCGCCACCATTGATTTGTCCGGCTCCGCCATGCCCAAGGGCGGCGAGGTGCGGATTTGTCTGGGGGCGCTGTCCGCCGGCAGCGAGTGGCCCCAGTTGGGACTGGCGGTGCTGACGGAGGGCCAGCTCTTGGCTCCCGCCCATAAAAAAGCAAAGCAAAAGGCCGTGTCCAACCGGCAAAAAATCCAGTCCTACACGGATTTGACCCCCGGGGATCTGGTGGTCCACATCCACCACGGCGTGGGCCGCTTCGCCGGGATTCAGCGCCTGCCGGTGGACGGGGTGGAAAAGGATTACATCAAGCTGGACTACGCCGGGGGGGACTGTCTCTACGTCCCCGTGACCCAACTGGATATGGTGTCCAAATACATCGGCGGCGGCGAGGACCAGGAGCGGGGACGGCTGAACAAGCTGGGCGGCACGGAGTGGGCCAAGCAAAAAACCAAGGCCAAGGCCGCCGCCAAGGATTTGGCAAAGGGCCTGATTGCCCTCTATGCCGAGCGCAGCAAACGCCCCGGCTTCGCCTTTTCCCCGGATTCCGCCTGGCAGCGGGAATTTGAGGATGCCTTTGATTACACCGAAACCGGCGACCAGCTCCGCTGTATCGCGGAGATCAAGGCCGACATGGAGCGGCCCCACCCCATGGACCGCCTGCTCTGCGGCGACGTGGGCTACGGCAAAACCGAGGTGGCCCTCCGGGCGGTGATGAAATGTATGCTGGACGGCAAGCAGACCGCCCTGCTGGTCCCCACCACGGTTCTGGCCAAACAGCACTACGCCACAGCCATGAACCGCTTTCGCAATTTCCCGGTAAAAATCGAAACCCTCTCCCGCTTCACCACCCCCAAGGAGATCAAGCGGATTTTAGCCGAGGTGAAGGCCGGCAGTGTGGATTTGCTCATCGGCACCCACAAGCTGCTGCAAAAAAACGTGGAATTTCACGATTTGGGCCTGCTGATTATCGACGAGGAGCAGCGCTTCGGCGTGACCCACAAGGAGCGGCTCAAGGAGATGAGCCGCCAGGTGGACGTGCTGACCCTCTCCGCCACCCCCATCCCCCGGACGCTGAACATGGCCCTCTCGGGCCTGCGGGATATGTCCACCATCGAAGAGCCCCCCCGGGACCGGCAGGTGGTCCAGACCTATGTGATGGAGCACGACTGGTCCGTGTTGGAGGATGCCATGCGCCGGGAGCTTGCCCGGGGCGGGCAGGTGTACTACCTCCACAACCGGGTGGAGAGCATTGACCGCACCGCCGGACGGCTCCAAAAAATGCTGGGCGAGGAGGCCCGGATTGTGGTGGGCCACGGAAAAATGGGCGAAAAGGAGCTCTCCGCCGTGATGCAGGCCATGGTGGACGGCGAGGCGGACGTACTGGTTTGCACCACCATCATTGAAACAGGCATTGATATTCCAAACGTGAATACACTGGTGATTGAGGACGCGGACAAGATGGGTCTTGCCCAGCTCCACCAGATTCGCGGCCGCATCGGACGCAGTGCCCGCCGCGCTTACGCCTACCTCACCTTCCGCCAGGGGAAAATTTTGCAGGAGAACGCCGCCAAGCGGCTCTCCGCCATCCGGGAATATGTGGAGTTCGGCTCCGGCTTCAAAATCGCCATGCGGGACTTGGAAATCCGGGGCGCGGGCAACCTCTTAGGCCCCGAGCAGTCCGGGTATTTGATGAGCGTGGGCTACGATTTGTACTTAAAGCTGCTGGAAGAGGCGGTGTTGGAGGAAAAGGGCGAGGGCCGTCAGGTGGAGCCGGAGTGCTCCGCCGATTTGACCATCAACGCCAACATCCCCGAAACCTATGTCCCCGCGCCGGAACAGCGGATGGACCTCTACCGCCGCATGGCCGCCATCCGCAGTGACGACGACGCGTCGGACCTGCTGGACGAGCTGCTGGACCGCTACGGCAACGCGCCGAAATCCGTGCTGGCCCTGCTGGACGTGGCCCTGCTCCGGGCCGCCGCCGTCAAGGCGGGCATCACCGACATCTCCCAAAAGGGGAATCGTCTGCGGCTGCAACTGGGCGTGTTCCAGCCGGAGGCACTGGTGCAAATCTGTTCCCAGGCAAAATACAAGCGGGTCATCACCCTGTCCGCAGGGGAAATTCCCACCCTGACCCTCACCCTGGCGGCAGGGGCCGATGTCCTGCAAACCGCCCTAACCTTGGTGGAGGACCTGCGCCTGGCCGCCCAGGGATAGGGGGTCCTCCCCCAAGGGCGTGCCCGCAGCACCCGCCCACCCGGCAAACCCGCTACCCCCGGTGCTGTCCCCGACGCTGTCCCCGACGCTGTCTCGGCGCTACCCCCGGCGCTGTCCCGGCGCTGTCCGCCGGGGACAAAGCGACCCCCGGCGGCGTTTTTTCCGGGCGGGCCAACGGACGTTGATTCATTTCATTGGGAAAGGCAGGCGAACGCGATGGGATTTTCTCGTTTGGCACCGTTTCTCCTCTCCCTCACCCTGCTCACGGCTTGCGCCGGCAGGGCGGATCCCCCGGAGGGAAGCGTTTTGTACGACGTCACCGGCATTTCCCCCCACACGGTGCTGTTCACCGTGGACCGGCGGGCGGTGACGGCGGAGCAATATTTTTCCGCCCTGACCACCGCCTGCGACGGCATCCAGGCCGCCTACCAAAGGGCGGACGCGGCGGTGGACTGGGGAGAAAATCTCTCCGGTCAGACCTTGGAGGACTACGCCCGAGAACAGGCCCTGGCCTCCGCCGTGCTCTACGCCACGGTGGAAAATCAAGGGGAACAATTCAACTGCGGCTTAGACGAGACAGAAACGCGTCAGTTGGACGAGGAATGGACCCGGAAGGCGGCGGAATACGGCGGCGAAACGGCCTATCTGGACGCGCTGAACGCCCTGTGTCTCAGCCGGGAGGGTGCCCGGCAGCTGGCGGCGGACCGCAGGGTCTATCTCCAGCTCTCCCAGCTCTCCGCCACCCCCGGCAGCGCCCTGCATCCCACGGACGCGGCGGTGACGGAATTTGCCGCCCGGCAGGGCTATGTCACGGCGGAAATTCTGCTGCTGCCCGTCACGGACTCCTCCGCCGAGAGTGCCGCCCTCTGCCGCAAGCAGGCCCAGGAGGCAGCTGACAAGCTCCGCGGCGGCGGAGATTTTGCGGAGCTTGCCAAGGTCTACGGCGAGGCCGCCCCAGTCCCCGGCGAGCAGACCTTTTGCATCGGCGGGGGGACATTTCCCCAGCCGGTGGAAGCCGCCGTCGCCGCTTTGGCGGAAAACGCAATCGGTGGCCCGGTGGAGACGGAGGCGGGCTGTTATCTCCTGCGGCGCAGGGCCTTGGACCCGTCTGCCCTGTCCGATGCCTACTTCGATTTCCGGCTGCAAGCCGCCGCAGACGCCGCAGTCATCGCCTATGAAAGCGCCTGGAAACCCTTGCCGGTCAGTGAATTTTACGCCAAATTGACCGCCGCCCGAGAGGCGCTTTTTCAGGGGAAAACCTGACCTTCGCCCGCTCCAATAGGAAATCTCTTCCTTTTTGGTCAAGGTGACGAAAAAGGAAGAGGTTTTGTCAAAGATTTAACAAAAATTCGCATTTACCCATTTTGGCATTGACGCAGAGTGCCCAACCCACTATAATTGAGACATCAAGCGGAGAGTTGTCTGACCGTATGTCAAAAAATTAGCAATCATGTTTAAGTTTTATCAAAGCTGAAACCCCTCTCCGACCTGTATAGCAAGACGCTTGGCTGACGCAAGGCCAACGCCGTGATTCCCTAAAATTTTTTTAACGGAGGAACATCATGAAAGATCTTTATGTCGTAAATTGCTGC
>JAVVPH010000112.1:0-5977 GCA_036655835.1 Oscillibacter sp. | reverse complement strand
GCCATTTCGGCGATGCCGCCGGCGTTATCCGCCACGGGGCCGTAAGCGTCGGTAGCCAAGGTGATGCCCAGGGTGGAGAGCATACCCACGGCGGCGATGCCGATGCCGTAGAGGCCCATATTGAAGTCCGCGCCGCCGCCGGCGGCGAAGAAGCTGACCAGAATGGCACCCGCCACAATCAGGATGGAAGCCAGGGTGGACCGCAGGCCCAGGGAGATACCGCCGATGATGACGGTGGCGGCACCGGTTTCGGAGGCAGCCGCCAGGTCCTGGGTGGGTTTATAGGTGTCGGAGGTGTAGTATTCGGTGAAATAGCCGATGGCGCAGCCGCCCACCAAGCCGCTGAGGATGGCGGCGTACACGCCCCAGTTACCGATGATGAAATAGGTCAGGGGAGCGGCCACCACAGCCGCCAGAATGGCAGCCAGATAGGTGCCGGTACGCAGGGATTTCAGCAGGTCCTTCTGGTCCGCGTCCTCCTTGGTTTTCACGAAGAAGGAGCCGATGATGGAGCAGACAATGCCGCAAACCGACAGCATCAGGGGCAGCATCATGCCGTTCCAGCCGTAGCCCGCGATGGCGCCCAGAGAAAAGGTTGCCAAAATGGAGCCGACATAGGACTCGTACAGGTCCGCGCCCATACCGGCCACGTCGCCCACGTTGTCGCCCACGTTGTCGGCGATGGTGGCGGGGTTCCGGGGGTCATCCTCGGGGATGCCGGCCTCAACCTTGCCCACCAGGTCCGCGCCCACGTCGGCGGCCTTGGTATAGATGCCGCCGCCCACACGGGCGAACAGGGCCATAAAGGAAGCACCCATGCCGTTCATCACCATGATGTTGCCCAGCGTCACGGGGTCAGCGATACCGGCGGCATAGCGCAGGATGGTAAACCACAGGGTCACGTCCAGCATTCCCAGGCCCACCACGGTGAAGCCCATGACGGAGCCGGAGGAGAAGGCCACCCGCAGGCCCTTATTCAGGCTCTCAGAGGCGGCCTGGGCGGTACGGGCGTTGGAATTGGTGGCAATTTTCATGCCGATATAGCCAGCCAGCATCGACCAGATGCCGCCGGTGAGGAAGGCAAAGGGCGTAAACTTGGACAGCATTTTCCCGCCGGTGAGGAAGGCCATTGCCATCAAAACCAGAAACACCACGACGAATACCTTCGCCACTGTGGTGTACTGTTGCTTCAGGTACGCATTGGCACCCTCCCGGATGGATGCAGCAATTTTCTGCATCTTTTCGGTACCCTCGGAATAGCTCATGACCTTCGAGCGCTGCATGGCAGCAAACACGAGCGCTACGATCGCGCCAACGAAGCCGATCCAGAATATGTTTTCCATGTTTTTTCCACTCCTTGTTGTTTTGTGTTTCACAGTGCCTAATTATTCTAGCACAGCAGGAATATTTTGCAAGAAAATCTTAGCTAACTTCATACGCAAACACCGCAAGTTTTACGTTTTATCCAAAATAGTCGCCGGTGACTTTCCTTTTTTTGTCCCTTTAGGCGGGAAAATTTCCGCAAATAATCAAAAATTCAGCGCAAAGTTTGCGGGGACTTTTGCAAAAAAGTCCCCTGCGCTCTAGGGCGCAGGGGACTTTCCAAAACCGCGTAAACTTTGCGGGCAAATTGTCGCTTTTTGCGTAATTGTTTGCGTAGGGTCAATACACCAAATCAAAGCTGGTAAACACCCAGCGGTCCCCCGTCATCTCGTAGGGGAAGGACCAGCACTCCAATCCCGTCACGGTGGAGAGGTCCGCCGCCAGGGTTTCCACGGTCACGTTGACGGAATAGGCCGTCTCCGCCCCCCGGTCCACCGCGGTGGTGATGGCCCCCTTATAAATGTCCGCCCCCCGGGCACCGGCGGTGGTATACAGCGCGCCGTCCACGTCCAGATACAGCGGGTGGTCCCCGCCGGTGGCCAGCAGCTCCTCCGTCAATTCCTCCGAAAAAAGGCTGCGGAGATAATTGCCCAAATCGTTCAGGTCCGTGATGCCCGGCGCGTCCACCAGATAATATTCCCAACCGTCCACCAGGGCCGGTGCGCCGGTACTGGGGAGGGCAGCCAGGTCAAACCAGCTATACGCCTCCACCGCCCGGGCGTAGGCCGACAAAATTTCCTCGTCCGTGATGGGCCGGGCCTGGGCCTCGGTCTGTGCGCCGGACAGCGCTGTGGCGTCTCGGGAGGGAGCGGGCGTGGTTTGCGCCTGCGCAGGGACCTCCCCGCCATTTTCCGCCTCGGGCGCACCCGCCCCACAGCCGCTCAGCAACAGCAAAGCCATCAGCGCCGCCAAATAGTTCCACCGTTTCATCCGAATCCACTCCCTTTTTTCACTCCACATCGTCCCCCCGGCGCATGGGCCGGGGACTGGCGATTTTCTCAGTATCAGCGTACCATATTTTTTTGGGAAATGCTACTATTTTTTCGCTATTTTCCGGCGTTTTCCCGGGCTTTTCTCCCTTTTGGGCCGAAAAATGCCGCCCGGAATTACCGGGCGGCATAGAGCCAAAGCGCAGACAGTTTTTTATCGTCAACGGACACAGTGTCCGTAAAAGGTTCAAGTTGTCCGGGCAGAAAAAATCCACGCACACCGGCGTGGCTTCCTCTTTGGATGGTTTACCGTTGGCTGCGGGACCACGCGTTGTCCATAAAGATCAAATCGTCGATGTCTTCAATGGCAAGCATTTCAAGAAAAGTCATGTCTCATCCCCCTTTCCTTTGGGATGATACTATATTAACCGATTTCTTTTGAAAAAACAAGGGTAGTATTTGACAGAGTTGCCAACTGCATCTGTAATATTTTGTGTATTTTGTCAATATTTAAGCGTTGCAAGTCCTCGGTGTCCGCTATATAATACAGAGTACGAACAGTTAACAGTGTGTATGATTTAAAGGAGGCCTTTTATGGAACCGGAGCTGCTGCGGGGTGACTTGATTCGCTCGCTGGGAAACATCTACCGCCTGGAGGCCTTTTCCGCCCTGGAGGCGCTGTTGCAGGGGGAGTCCCAGACCCTGCTGTACTTAGCGGAGCACCGGGAAGCGGCGGTATATCCCTCGGATTTGAGCCGGGATTTGCGGCTGTCCCGCTCCCGCATCACCGGGACCCTGGCCGCTTTGCGGCGGAAGGGCCTTCTTGCCATGGAGGCCTCCCAAGAGGACCGGCGGCGCATCCGGGTGAACATCACGGAGGCGGGTCTGGTGCTGATTTTAGGGCAATTGAAGCGGATGGAGACTTATTTCGACCGGATGCTGGCGGGGCTGGGCCACGACGACGCGAAGACCCTCATCACCCTGATCGACCGCTGCGTAGCCGTGATGGAGGAATGAAGATGGACGGATTTGTGACCTTTGAAAATGTCTCCAAAATTTATCAGATGGGCGAGGTGGTGATCCGCGCCGTGGACAACGTGACCTTTTCCATCCGGCAGGGGGAATTTGTCATCATCGTGGGCCCCTCCGGGGCGGGCAAAACCACGGTGCTGAATATGCTGGGGGGGATGGATGCCTGCTCCGGCGGCACCATCACCGTGGACGGCAGTCTGGTCAGCGGCTACAACGCCCGCCAGCTCACCACCTATCGCCGCTACGACATCGGCTTTGTGTTTCAATTTTACAATCTGGTGCAGAATTTGACGGCACTGGAAAACGTGGAGTTGGCGGCCCAGATTTGCAAAAACCCGCTGGACGCGGCCACGGTGCTGGGCGAGGTGGGGCTCAGCGACCGCACCGACAACTTCCCCGGGCAGCTCTCCGGCGGCGAACAGCAGCGGGTGGCCATCGCCCGGGCCTTGGCGAAAAATCCCAAGCTGCTGCTCTGCGACGAGCCCACCGGCGCCCTGGATTATCAGACCGGCAAGGCCATTTTGAAATTGTTGCAGGACACCTGCCGGGAAAAGGGCATGACGGTGGTGGTCATCACCCACAACAGCGCCCTCACCCCCATGGCGGACCATGTGATTCGCATTAAAAACGGCACCGTGGCGGAGACGCTGCGCAATGAGAAGCCCACCCCGGTGGAGGAGATTGAGTGGTAATGTTTCCCCCGCAGGGGCAGCAGGCCCGGGAAAATGTTCCACCTGCATAAAAACGGCGGCAGCGCCGACCAAAGGAGATGAACCACGGTGAAAGCGATTCAAAAGGATTTTTGGCGGGAAATTAAGCAGACGAAGAGCCGCTTTTTCTCCATTTTTGTGCTGGTGGCTTTGGCCGTGGCCTTCCTCTCGGGTCTGCGGTCCACCGCGCCGGACATGAAGCGCACCTGCGACAGCTATATGGACGCGCAGAATTTTATGGACATTCAGGTCCTCTCCACACTGGGCCTGACGGAGGAAAACCTCTCGTTTTTGCTCCGTCAGCCCGGCATCAACGGCGGCGAGGGGGCCTATGTGATCGATGCCTTTGCCCGGGCCAACGGCCTGGACATTGTGGCGAAGGTCTATTCCATGCCCCAAGCGCTGAATCAGGTGACCCTGACGGAGGGGCGGCTTCCCCTGGCCGCCGACGAGTGCGCCGTGGATGAGAAGCTGTTGGCGGACCTGGGGCTTTCTCTGGGAGACAGTCTCACCCTTGCCACCCAGGGGGATTTTGAGGACGCTCTGGCGGGGACGCGCTTCACCATCGTGGGGCGGGTGATCAGCCCGCTGTACATCAGCGTGGAGCGGGGCACATCCACCTTGGGCGCGGGCCGGGTGGCGGCTTACGCCTATCTGCCCGCCTCCGCCTTTACCATGGAGTATTACACCGCCGCCTATTTGACGGTGGACCAGGCGGCGGAGGCCATCGCCTTTTCCCCGGCGTATGACACGCTGGTGGACGACACCCTGGACCGCTTGGAGCCGCTGGGCAAGGAGCAGGCGATTTTGCGGCGGAACGACTTGGTGGACGAGGCCAATGAAAAATTGGCGGACGCGCAAATAGAGCTGGACGATGCCAAGGCCGACGCGGCGCAGGAATTATCCGACGCGTGGGCGGAGCTGTCCGATGCCCGGCGGGAATTGGACGACGGCTGGCGGGAGGTGCAGGACGCCAAGGCCACCCTGGCCCGGGAAACCGCCGACGCCCGGAAAAAGCTGGACGACGCGAAGGTGGAACTGACCGACGCGGAAATCGAGCTGAACGACGGCGAGACGGAATACGCCCAGGGCGTGGTGGATTACGAGGACGGTCGGCAAAAATATGACGACGGCCTGAAAAAATACGAGGACGGCTTGGTGGAATACCAGGACGGCCTGACGGAGTACAACCGCGGACAGGACAAATTGGATGCCGCCAACGGTCAACTCTGGGCCGCCAGCGACCAACTCTCCGCCGCCAAAGCGCAATTGACCGCAACCCAGGCGCAGTTTGACCAATTGGTCGGCGATGTAATTCTTCCAGCGGTGAACGGCAATTTACCGGAGGAAATGCCGCGCTTTGCCGATGGCCCCGCACTGCTGGCGGCCATGGCGGACCCGACGGTGATTCCCACCACCGGCGCAACCGTCGGACAGACGGTCTGCGGGGCGGTGGACCGCGTGCTGGCCAGGATGACCGATGCACTGCAAAGTGGGATTGACACCGCAAACGCAGGTATTACCAAACTGGAAGGCGGCATTGCCGAATTAAAGCGGCAAATCGACGCTCTGCAAGCCGCGATTGACGGGACAGCACCCATCCCGCCGGACCCCGCGCCGGATCCCGCACCGGATCCCGCACCGGACCCCGCGCCGGGCCCCACGCCTCCCGCTGAGGGCGGCGGCACAGCGCCGAGTCCCACACCTCCCGCTGAGGGTGTCACGACACCGCCCGGAGAGACGGGTCAAAGCGGTGCCAACGAGACAGTACCCGCCCCCGGCGCAAATCAGACCCCCGGCACTGCTTCAGACGCGGAGATCATTCCCGGGGACGGCAGGGACTCCGGGGCGGCATTGACACCCCCAGAGGAGTCCCCCTCCGGCACGTTGGAGGGCGCACTGCTCCACCAGGAGACAGCACCC
>JAVVPH010000111.1:0-6087 GCA_036655835.1 Oscillibacter sp. | reverse complement strand
TTACATGGAGCAGCTCGTGGGTGCGGCCCTTCAGTGCGCCGCCCAGCATCTCCATCACGATGGGGTTGCGCTCGGAGCGCTTAATCATGGCGGCACGGTCGGCCTCGTACAAGCCGGCGGCCCGCTGGCGCTTAATGGGAATCAGGCCCCGGGGCTGGCCTGCGCCGCCCACACAGCCGGTTTTGCAGGTCATGACCTCCACCAGGTCGTAATACTCCTTGCCAGACTCAATGTCCGCCAGCAGGCGCTGGGCGTTGATCAGGCCGTGGACCACGGCGATGCGCAGCGTACTGTCTCCCACCGGCAGCGTGACGGCACGGATGGTGTCCGTATCCCGCAGGCCGGAGAATTGAAGGGCTTGGAGGGTATTTTTGGATTTGTCCTCCACGATGCGCCGGGCCACCGCCTCGGCCACGCCGCCGGTGGTGCCGAAAATGGTGGCGGCGCCGGTGCCCAATCCGAAGGGCATATCCGGGGACTCGCCCTCCAGCTCGGTAAAGTAGATGCCGGACTCCTTAATCATGTTGATAATTTCCTGGGTGGTCAGCACCAAATCCACGTCGGGCTTGCCGTCGTGGGAAAACTCCGCCCGGGCCGCCTCCATTTTTTTGGCGGTGCAGGGCATGATGGCGATGTGGTAGGTGCTGCGGCCGTCCTCCGCATCCTTTTTCCCGTACTGGTCCCGGAGCACGGCGGCGAACATCTCCATGGGGGACTTGCAGGTGGAGACATTTTTCAGATATTTGGGGTTTTCCTCCTCCAAATATTTAATCCACGCCGGACAGCAGGAGGTGAACATGGGGAAGGGGCCGCCGCATTTCAGCCGCTCCAAAAATTCGTCGGCCTCCTCCATCACGGTGAGGTCCGCGCCGAAGTTGGTGTCGTACACCTCGTCCGCGCCCATCATTTTCAGGGCGGAAACCAGCTTGTGCAGGGCGTTGACGCCCGGTTCCAGGCCAAAGGCCTCGCCCACGGCCACCCGCACGGCGGGGGCAATCTGAACCACCACCCGCTGTTTGGGATTGTGGAGGGCGCGCCAGGCCGGGCCGATTTGGTTTTTCACGGTAATCGCGCCGGTGGGGCAGGCGGCGGCGCACTGGCCGCAGCTGATGCAGTTGGTCTGGGCCAGCATCCGGTCAAAGGCGGGCATGACCTGCAAATCACTGCCCCGATGGGCAAAGTTCAAAACGCCCATGCCCTGCATCTCCTCGCACACGCGGATGCAGTCGCCGCAGAGAATGCACTTGTTGGGGTCCCGCACCACGGCGGGAGAGGAGGTGTCGATGGCGTATTCCGGCCGGGTATCCGGGAAGCGAACCCGCCGCACGCCAAAGCGCAGCGCCAGCTCCTGCAAACGGCACGCGCCGCTTTTTTCGCAGGTGGTGCAGTCCCGGCAGTGGGAGGAGAGCATCAGCTCCAAAATCATCCGCCGGTGCTTCAGCAGCCGGGCGGTATTGGTGCGGATTTTCATGCCGTCTCGCGGCTCCATGGAGCAGGACGCGTCGATTTTTCCCCGCTCGTCCTCCACCACGCACATCCGGCACGCGCCGTAAACCGACAGCTCGGAGTAATAGCAGAACGTGGGCATTTCAATGCCCGCCTTGCGAATCACCGCCAACACGTTTTTCTCCCCGTCAAAGGACACGCGCTGGCCGTCAATATACATAATTCCTTTTGCCATTTCCTTAACCCTCCTGAATCGCGTGGAAGGGGCAGTTGCCGATGCAGGCCCCGCAGTTGATACATTTTGTCCCGTCAATGACGTGAAGCTGCTTGGGGGCGCCGGTGATGGCCTCCACAGGGCAGTTTTTCCGGCATTTGCCACAGCCCTTGCACGCCGCCGGGTCGATGATCGGATGGGGCTTTTCCCCGTTGCAGATGGGGCAGTGGTGGTCCACCACATGGCGGAGATATTCCTCCCGGAAATATTTCATGGTGCTCTGCACGGGCTTGCAGGCGCTCTGGCCCAAGCCGCACAGGGCGGTGGAGGTGATGGTGTCCGCCAGCTCCTCCAGCAGGTCCAAATCCTCTAAGCTGCCCTTGTTGTCAATGATACGATCCAAAATTTCCAGCATCCGCTTGGTGCCCTCCCGGCAGGGAACGCACTTGCCGCAGGACTCGTTTTGGGTGAAGCGCATGAAAAACCGCGCCACCTCCACCATGCAGGTGTTCTCGTCCATCACCACCAGGCCGCCGGAGCCAATCATGGCGCCGATGCTCTTGAGGGATTCAAAGTCCAGCGGCAGGTCCAAATGCTCCTTGGACGCACAGCAGCACCCGCCGGAGGGTCCGCCGATCTGCACGGCCTTAAAGGCCTTTCCGCCCTGAATGCCGCCGCCGATGTCAAAGACCACCTCTCGGATGGTGGTGCCCATGGGGACCTCGATCAGTCCCGTGTTCACCACGTTGCCGGTGATGGCAAAGGCCTTGGTGCCGGGGCTTTTGCTGGTGCCGATGGCGTGATACCACTCAATGCCGTTGCGGATAATCAGGGGGACGTTGGCAAAGGTTTCCACGTTGTTGAGCACCGTCGGCTCCGCCCAGAGGCCGTGCTCCACGGTGCGGGGCGGCTTGACCCGAGGCATACCCCGGTTGCCCTCAATGGAGGCGGTGAGGGCGCTGCCCTCGCCGCAGACAAAGGCTCCCGCGCCCCGGTTGACGTGGATGTGGAAGGAGAAATTGCTGCCCATGATATTCTCGCCCAAGAGGCCGTAGGCCTCCGCCTTTTCAATGGCCAGCTTCAGGCGGTTCACCGCCAGGGGATACTCGGCGCGGACATAGATGTAGCCCTCGCTGCTGCCCACGGCCAAGCCGGCAATCATCATGCCCTCCAGCACGCTGTGGGGGTTGCCCTCCATCACGGAGCGGTCCATAAACGCGCCGGGGTCGCCCTCGTCGCCGTTGCACACCACATATTTCTGCGGGGATTTCTGCCGGCGCGCGCCCTCCCACTTCTGGCCTGCGGGGAAACCGCCGCCGCCTCGCCCGCGGAGGCCGGAATCGCTGATGGTGCGGCAAATTTCCTCGTCGGTCATCTCAAACAGGGCCTTTTCAAAGCCCCGGTAACCGCCCTTGGCGATATACTCCTCAATGTCCTCGGCGTCGCTCTTGCCGCAGTTTTCCAGCACCACCCGGTGCTGCTGTTTATAAAAGGGGATGTCCGCCTGCTTGGGATAGGCCACGCCGTCCAAATGGTAGACCAAGCGGTCGATAATCTCGCCGCCCAGCACGGTTTTTTCCAGAATTTCGTGGCAGTCCTCGGGCTTGACATGGATGTACAAAATGCCCATGGGCTCGATGTGGACCAGGGGGCCCATCTCGCAAAAGCCGTGGCAGCCGCTCATTTTTACGTGGAGGCTCTTCTCCTCGTCGCTGTCGTGCTTCAATCCCACATACACGGGCAGGCCCCGGGCCTCGCACTCGCTTTTGATATTCTCGTAAATTTTCATGGACCCGCCGGCGATGCAGCCGGTGCCGGCGCAGATGAGGACAGAGGGCACCTGCTCGCTTTGCTTCAGGGCGTTTTGGGCGTTGGCCTGAAAGACATGGAAGCTCTCCCGCGTCAATTTGGTCTGATTCATTTCCCCGCCGCCTCCTTTTCTCTGATATCCGCCAGCAGTGCAAGCGCCGCCTCCGGCGTCATTTTGGCGTGGACGTCGCCGTCAATGGTCATGACGGGGGCCAGTCCGCAGGCACCGAGGCAGGCCACGGTTTCCAGGGTAAAGAGGCCGTCTTCCGAGGTTTTTTTCTTGTCCGACAAGCCCAGTTCCTTGCAAATCGCGTCGTAAATCGGCTGGGATTTGCGGACGTGGCAGGCCGTGCCGGCGCACACGCGGATGATGTACTTGCCCTTGGATTCCAGGGAGAAGTTCTCATAGAAGGTGGCCACGCTGTATACCTTGGCGGTGCTGATGTTCAGCCTTTCCGCAATCAGGGTCAGGACTTTCTCGCTCAGGTACTTATACTCTGTTTGAATCTCCTGCATGATGGCAATCAGGTTGGACTGGTTGCGGCCGTAGCGGTCAATAATTTCACTTGCCCGGGTCAGTTCGTCGCTCATGGTGGTTCTCCTTTTTCATCACATTTCACTGTAAAAAGTGGCATTGGGGAAACGCCTTGCGAGATAGACAAAAGGCACGGTAACCTGTGGGTCAACGCGCCGGACTCTTCTCCCGTCTCGTCGGGCGGGGCACTCTTTCGTTAGTGTACAACCCGCCTGACGGCTCTGTCAAATATTTTTTAAACTTTCACGTACATTTAACGGGTTTTTCTGGATTTTTGGCGAAATGCACACTTTTTCCTGGTACTATTTGTTAAAACAAGCAGGGCCGTCAGGTTTAAAACCTGACGGCCCAATGGATTATTTGCGCAAGCCGTCCCGTTGATTGGCGATATTCATCACCTGCTTGCTCAGGGCCAGCACCGCCAGAAGGTTGGGAATGACCATCAAGCCGTTGAACATATCGGACATATCCCACACCAAATCCACTCTCTGGAAGGAGCCCACCACAATAAATGCCACCGCGATGACGGCGTAGGGCAGCACGGCTTTTTTGCCGAACAGGGCCTTCACGTTAGTCTCGCCGAAGAAATACCAGCCCACAATGGTGGTAAAGGCAAAAAACAGCATACAAATAGCCACAAACACATTGCCAAAGCTGCCAAAAGCGGTGTTGAAGGCGGCCTGGGCCAGTGCCGTTCCCTTCAGCGCGCCGGTGACCGGCTCCAGTACGCCGGAGGACAAAATGACCAGCGCCGTCATGGTCAAAACCACGAAGGTGTCGATAAACACGCCCATCATGGCCACCACGCCCTGGTCCTCAGGCTTTGCGACCTTGGCCAGCGCGTGGGCGTGGGGGGTGGAGCCCATACCGGCCTCGTTGGAAAAAAGGCCCCGGGCCACGCCAAAGCGCATGGCCTCCTTCACGCCCAAGCCCATGGCCCCGCCGAAGATGGCCTGGGGATTGAAGGCGCAGACAAAAATGGACCGGATGGCGTCCAGCAGGGCGGCGTGGTTGATGCACAAAATCACCCCGCAGCCGATGACGTAAAAGCAGGCCATAATGGGCACCACTTTTTCCGCGAAGGAGGCAATCCGCTTCACGCCGCCGATGAAAATAAAGCCGGCAAGCACAGCCACCGCGATGCCCACGGCAATTTTCGGCACGCCGAAGGCGGTGTGGAACGCGTCGCCGATGGAGTTGGACTGGACCATATTGCCCATGAAGCCCAAGGCCAAAATGATGGCGATGGAGAAAAAGCCCGCCAGCAGCTTTCCAAAGCGGCCATGGAAGGCGGCGCGGATGTAATAGATGGGTCCGCCGGTAACCTGCCCATCGGCGTCCACCGTTTTATAGGTCTGGGCCAAAACCGCCTCGCCGTAGATGGTGGACATTCCGAAAAACGCGGACACCCACATCCAGAAAATGGCCCCGGGACCGCCGGAATACAGCGCCGTGGCGCAGCCGGTGATGTTGCCGGTGCCCACCTGGGCGGCGATGGCGGTGGTGAGTGCCTGGAAAGAGCTCATGCCGTCCTTTCCGGCCTTGGCCCCCCGGAGGGAAAAGCTGCCGAACAGCCGCCGCCAGCCCTCGCCGAACTTGCGAATTTGGACAAAGCGGGTGCCGATGCTGAAATAAATGCCGGTGCCCAGCAGTAAAAACAGCAGCAGCAGCTGTTTATTCCACAGGACATCGTTGACCTTGCCGACAATTGACGTTAAAATTTCCATGTTGTTTCCTCTCTCCTTTGGCTGACGAAGCTTTTGAGGAACCCCCGCAATGCTTGCGAGAGCGAGGCGCATGGAAAAATAAAAAAGCCGGATCGCCCTTTTGGGCACTCCAGCTCGTCAAAAAGTATGACGCCCCTCTGCCCGCGCAGAAAGACCCCATTCTTTTTTACTCTGTCCTTTTACCTGAGAGATTCAGCGCGGTTACCCGCGCCTTGCACCTTCGGTACTCCTGATTGAGCTTCTCCAGAGCCACATCCGTTTTTAGTCCTCACCCGATTTCGGGCGCCTGAGAGTT
Organism: Oscillibacter sp.; assembly: GCA_036655835.1. Lineage (GTDB taxonomy): Bacteria > Bacillota > Clostridia > Oscillospirales > Oscillospiraceae > Oscillibacter. The sequence continues at coordinate 61 of JAVVPH010000111.1, read as the reverse complement.
TTACTCCTTCGGCAGGCTTGCGCCATTCCCCTAAAAACTTCGTTTGCCGTTATCAAATTGT
>JAVVPH010000110.1:0-6100 GCA_036655835.1 Oscillibacter sp. | reverse complement strand
GGGTATACGTCGCAGGCTATCTCCACGCCGTCCCGCCGGGCATCCCTCAGTAATTTCAGCATTTCTGGCACGGCACTTTGCCAATTTCGCCTGCCGATGGCTTTGAGATGACTGATTTCCACCGGGGTTTCCAGTGCCCGGGCCACCGTCAGCATCTCCCGCAGTGCCGCTACCACGCCATCCCCCTCTTGGCGGAGGTGGACAGACAGGGTGGTGCCGCTGCGGCGGAGGGGGGCCAATCGCTGTATCAGCTCCTCTGTGGAGCAAAAGCACTCCGGCGCATAGCCCAGGCCCAGAGAAACGCCCAGGGCACCGTCCCCCAAGGCCCGCTCCAACAGGGCGTGGAGGGCGGAAATTTCCCGCTTTCCCAAGGCCGTGTTTTCAAAGCCCGCCACGCAGGCCTGGAGGGTGCCCATGCCCACCAGCATGGCGGAGTGGAGCCGCAGAGGGGTTTTCTCCGCCTGGTGGACGTAATCCGCCATGGTTTCAAAGCGCTGCCCCTGGGGCATGACACCGGTGATGGGTGCGAGATAGCGGAGAATTTCCTCGCTGTGGGGACCGCGCACCGGGGCCAGAGACAGCCCGCAGTTGCCGCCAAGCACCGTGGTCAGGCCCTGGGCCAGCTCCGCCTTGCCGTAATCCGGGCGGAACAGGGCCCCGTCGCTGTGGCGGTGAATATCAATGAAGCCGGGGGTTAAACACCGTCCGCCGGCGGCGATGGTGTGGGTAGCTTCCATGCCGGAGAGCCGGCCCAAGGCCGCAATTTTCCCCCGGCTGACGGCCAAATCCCCCACATAGCCCTCGCCGCCGCTGCCGTCGATGATTTGGGCGTTTTGAATCAAATAGTCCACCATCACGCGTCCCTCCTCTCATTTAAAATAGTGTAGCACCGGGAGAAAGCTTTTGCAAACCGGGAAGCGGAAAAGCGGCGGGAATCACAGCCCTGTGATTCCCGCCGCTTTGATGTAGTTAAATTCAGGCCTGGCACACGGGGACAATCCAGCCCTTGGTGTCGGGAATCTTGCCCCACTGCATCCCGGTCATGGTGTCGTACAGCTTCTGGGTCAGGGGGCCGATTTCGCCGTTGTTGATGAACGCGGACTGGGCCTCGTAATCCAACTGCTTGACCGGGGAGACGACGGCGGCGGTGCCGGAGCCGAAAACCTCCTCCAGCTTGCCCTCTGCGGAGGCCTTCATGATGTCCGCGATGGCCAGCTTGCCCTCGTGGACCACATAGCCCCAATCCTTGAGCAGCTCAATGATGCTGCGGCGGGTGACGCCGGGGAGCACGGTGCCGTCCTTATCCTCGGCCTTGGCGGTGTAAATTTCGCCGTCCATTTTGAAGAAGATGTTCATGGCACCCACTTCCTCCACGTACTTGCGCTCTACGCCGTCCAGCCACAGGACCTGGCTATAACCCTTTTGCTCCGCGATCTGACCGGCCAAAAGACTGACGGCATAGTTTCCGCCGCACTTGGTGAAGCCGGTGCCGCCGGGGCAGGCACGGACATAGGTGTCCTCCACGTAGATTTTGATGGGGGCCAGGCCGCCGGCATAATACGCGCCGGAGGGAGAGCAGATGATGATGAACTGATAGGAGGAGGAGGCGTGGACGCCCAACTGCGCCATGGTGGCGATGGTGAAGGGCCGCAGATACAGCGACGCGCCCTCACTGTGGGGAACCCAGTCCTTTTCCACTTCCACGATGGCCTTCACGGCCTGAATAAAATCCTCCACGGGAATCTCGGGGATGCACAGGCGCTCCTGGGTGTTGTTCATCCGGCGGGCGTTGCAGTCCGGGCGGAAGAGCTGAATGCGGTTGTCGGCGGTGCGATAGGCCTTCATGCCCTCAAAGCACTCCTGAGCGTAGTGAAACACCACGGCGGAGGGGTCCAGGGTGATGGGGGCATAGGGGACAATGCGGGCGTCGTGCCAGCCCTGTCCGGCGGTATAATCCATGATAAACATATGGTCGGAGAAGGATTTTCCAAAGCCCAGCTTCGTCTCGTCCACGGGTTTTGCTTTCGGGGCGGTGGTTTTGGTGATTTTAATATCCAGCATTTCAAAACTCTCCCTTAACAATCAAATTTGTGAAGTTTTCGACAAAAGAACAAAAAGACTCCCGCTTCTGCCTGCATCGCAGGAGAGGCGAAAGTCAAACTTCCGTGGTACCACTCTCGTTGCCGCGAATTGCGGAGGGCCGAATCGGCGCGATGCGCGAAAAAATCGCGGGGCATCGCCTGGTGACCGTCGCCATGGTACTTCTTTTATACGCCGGAACGCCGGGAAAGTCAATGGGGAAAATGCACAGAAGTCGCCGGAGAGCGGACAAAAAGCCGCCGGGGGGAGAGGCCAACCGGCGGCGGGGAGGAAGCTCCGCCGCCGGTTGGCCGCATGCTGACAGGGGATGGGGGAGAGTGTTATTTCACGCACTCGATGCCCGCGTCCAGGGCCTTGAAGTTCAGGTCCACCAGCTTGGCCTTGGGGCCGGTGAACATGGAGCGAATCATGGCGCGGATGGTATCGGGCTTCAACGCGCCGGTGGCGCCGATGTACGCGCCCAGCATGACCATGTTGGCAACCTTGGCGTTGCCCAGCTCATAGGCGATGGTCTCGCAGGGGACATAGGCGGCCTTCACGTCGGTGCGGGTGACCTTCTCCGTGACCACGGAGCTGTTGACAAAAATGAGGCCGCCCTTCATCACGTTGGGTCCGAATTTTTCAAGAGATGGGGCGTTCATGGCAATCAGCTCGGTGGGGAAGGTGAACACCGGGGAGCCCACCGTCTTGTCCGAGAGGACCACAGAGCAGTTGGCGGTGCCGCCGCGCATCTCAGGGCCGTAAGAGGGGGACCAGGTGACCTGCAAGCCCTCGGCCATGCCGGCTTCCACCAGAGATTTTCCGATGGACATGACACCCTGGCCGCCGAAACCGGAAATGATAATTTCTTTTTTCATTTCATTTCACCTCCGCGCTGCTGTCCTTGATGACCCCCAGCGGATAATAGGGAATCATGTTGTCCTTCAGCCATTCCGTTGCCTTCAGTGCGGTCATACCCCAGTTGGTGGGGCAGGTGGACAGAACCTCGACGAAGGTGAAGCCCTCGCCGGCCATTTGCTTTTGGAAGGCCTTTTTAATGGCGGCCTTGGCCTTGTTCAAATGGGCGATGTCGGTGACGCAGACGCGCTCGGCATAGACGCAGCCGTCCAGCGTGGCCAGCATTTCGGACACCCGCATGGGCATACCGGCCTGCTCCACGGTGCGGCCCAGTTGGCAGGTGGTGGCCTTTTGGCCAATCAGGGTGGTGGGGGCCATCTGGCCGCCGGTCATGCCGTAAATGGCGTTGTTGATGAAAATGGTGGTGAATTTCTCACCCCGCATCGCCGCGTGGACAATCTCCGCCGCGCCGATGGAGGCCAAGTCGCCGTCGCCCTGATAGGTGAACACGGCCTGGTCGGGATGGGTGCGCTTGATGCCGGTGGCGGCGGCGGGAGCGCGGCCGTGGGCCGCTTCCTGCATATCGCAGTTGAAATATTTATAGGCAAACACGGAGCAGCCCACAGGGCAAACGCCGATGGCGTTGTCCAGCAAGCCCAGCTCCACCAACACCTCGGCAACCAGCTTGTGGATAATGCCGTGGTGGCAGCCGGGGCAATAGTGCAGTTCCGCATCCGTCAGACCCGGAGATTTCTGATATACAATTGCCATCTTACTTTGCCTCCTTCAGGGCCTTTTTGGCCATGTCCGCAATTTCCTCAACGGTGGGGATCACGCCGCCGGCGTGGCCCAGGAAGGAAATGGGCTTTTGACCTTCAACAGCCAGACGCACATCGTCCACCATCTGGCCCATGCTCATTTCCACGGTCAAGAAAGCCTTGACGTGGCTGGCGGCGGCCAAATCATGGAGTGCCTTCTCGGGATACGGCCACAACGTGATGGGACGGAACAAGCCGGCCTTCACGCCCTCGGACCTGAGAAGCTCCAGCGCGGAGATGGCGATACGGGCGGGGGTGCCGTAGGCCACGATGACAACCTCTGCGTCGTCGCAGTCCACCGTGTCCCAACGGACCTCGTTTTTGGCCATGTCGGCGTACTTCTTGTCCAGATTGTGGTTATGTTGGTCGCACACGTCGGGATCCATGTACAGGGAGTTGATGATGTTGGTGTGGTCCCGATTGCCCTTGCCTGTGGTGGCCCAATCCTTGGGGGGCAGGTTGCGCTTGGGAATCTCGTGCCATTCAATGGGCTCCATCATCTGGCCAATCAGGCCGTCGCAGACGATCATGACGGGGTTGCGATACTGGTCGGCAATGTCAAAGGCCTCCTGGGTGAAGTCCACGGCCTCTTGAATGTTGGAGGGGGCCAGCACCAGGGTGCGATAGTCGCCGTTGCCGCCGCCGCGGGTGGCCTGGAAATAATCGCCCTGGGCGGGCTGAATGGTGCCGAGGCCCGGGCCGCCGCGCATGCAGTTGACGATGACGCAGGGCAGCTCCGCACCGGCGAGATAGGTAATGCCCTCCTGCTTCAAGCTGATGCCGGGGGAGGACGAGGAGGTCATGGCGCGCATACCGGCGCCGGCCGCGCCATAGACCATGTTGATGGCGGCCACCTCAGACTCGGACTGGACAAACACGCGGCCGTGTTGGGGCATATGCAGGGACATATACTCGGGGACCTCGCTCTGCGGGGTGATGGGGTAGCCGAAGAAGCAGTCGCAGCCGGCGCGAATGGCGGCCTCGGCGATGGCTTCATTGCCTTTCCAAAGTTCCTTTTCCACGGTTCATAACCTCCTTTTATGCAAATTTTTCCACAGTGATGATCGAATCCGGGCAAATCTTCGCGCAGCTGGCGCAGGCAATACACTGGGTGATGTCTGTGACGGTTGCGGGGTGATAGCCCTTGTGGTTAATGACGGATTTGTCGATGGCCAAAATGTGCTTGGGGCAGACCATGGTGCACATCTCGCAGCCTTTGCAGCGGTCGGAGTCGAATGTGATTTTTGCGGTCATGTAGTTACTCCTCCTTTCCCCTCTTGCCCACGGGAAAAATTTCCCATGGCTTTTTCATTTTGATGGTGATCGGAAACACGGGTTCCGTGACATCAACTAATTCTCCCGCCAGCCGCTCCTCCGCCACATGGCAGATAATGGGCAGGCCGGTGGCCCGGGCAACCTCCTGCGTCAGGCGGGCGCCCTTGCGGATTTCCTCCGCCGTGGTTTCGCCGCACAGATGGGTGTTGTTGATCAGGCCCGAGCAGGTGAGGCCGTTGATCTCCTCAATGGCCCGCAGGTATTGAATGGCGCTCTCCGCCGTCCGAATTTCCGGGCGGTTGGCGTTGACCACGTAGAGAAGCTGATAATCCTCCTCCGCGATTTTGGGCTGAAACCGGGCCAGTACCCGGGCACCCACGGGGTCGCCGCCCAAGTCCAGCACGCCCCGGACGGAGCGGTTTTCCAGCACGGTCAGCAGGTCCGCCGGCAGGGACGGCACGTCCGCGTCGGTGCAGGCCTGGGAGGAGGAGATGAGGCGAATGCCCGCGCTCTCCAGTAAATCCCGCCGCTCCCGAGAGCGAAAATAGGGGTTGACAATATCCAAATCGGCCAGCATCACCGTCTCGCCGGCCTCTGCCAGCCCCAGGGCCAGATTCACGGCAAACTCCGTTTTGCCGGTGCCGTAGTGCCCGGTGACAATGGTGAGCCGATGGGTACAAATTTGCGCTGCCAATGTATTCAAAATGAACCTCCTCACAAAAAAACAAAAAAACGGGGTTGTATTATTTTTACGCCTGTTGTATGATGTCATTGTACTTGAAAAGTGAGATGATGTCAAGGAAAAAACGTGTTGCTTTTGCACAGAAAAACGCACTGATTTTCTACGAACATTCAGGCAACCCCGCAGGAGAGACTGCTCCGCGCAGCGTGTCGATTAACCCTGAAATTCCAGAAAACGGGAAGGAAGATAGTTACGAAAGACTGCTCCGCAGAGCGTTTCGTAGCGCAACCGCCGAAGGCGGCTCTTAGCGCGGAGATAACCCAGGAAGGGTGTCTTTCGTTTTTCAATCATCAGTTTTTGAAACTTTTCACGGGTTTCAAAAACTTGC
>JAVVPH010000109.1:0-6215 GCA_036655835.1 Oscillibacter sp. | reverse complement strand
GTTTCGTTGTTTTGACGGGGCCTGCTTTCAGCTCTGCTTACTCTCCCAGCTGAGCCGCACCCCGGGGTTGCCGACATTTCGACGGCAAGGAATAGTATACCATAAATTTTGAAGATGTAAAGCCCGATTTTCGCAAAAAGATTAAAATTATTAGTTGCCAATTGGGCTTGGGTATAGTAAAATGGTTAAGCTATCAACAGTCCTCCGTGTACAGATGCGGAGCCGGTCTTACGCAATGGATGTCCGCGAATCATGTCAGGCGGGGAACCGAGCAGCATTAAGCGGAATGTTCCATGTGCCGTGAGGACGCCGGTTCCGTGTCTGTATCCGGAGGACTGTTTGCACCCCAATGCCCACAGGCAAACTGCGGCATTGCCCAAATCCGAGGAGGTTGACCATGTATCAGGCCCTATATCGAAAATGGCGGCCCAAGACGTTTGCGGACGTCATCGGCCAGCCCCATATCACCGAGACGCTGCAAAAGCAGGTCGCGGAGGGCCGCACCTCCCACGCGTACCTCTTCACCGGCACCCGGGGCACCGGCAAGACCACCTGCGCCAAAATTTTGGCCAAGGCCGTCAACTGTGAGCATCCGGTGAACGGCGACCCCTGCAACCAGTGCGCCTCCTGCCTGGGCATCGAAAACGGCAGCTTTTTGGACGTGCTGGAGCTGGACGCCGCCTCCAACAACGGCGTGGACCAGGTCCGCGCCCTGCGGGACGAGGCCATCTATTCCCCCGCCCACGTGAAAAAGCGGGTTTACATCATCGACGAGGTCCATATGCTCTCCATCGCCGCGTTCAACGCGCTGTTGAAAATTTTGGAGGAGCCGCCGGAGCATCTGCTCTTCATTTTGGCCACCACGGAGCTGCACAAGGTGCCCGCCACCATTCTCTCCCGCTGTCAGCGGTTTTCCTTCAAGCGCATCACCCCCCAGGACGTGGCCAAACGCCTGCGCTTTGTGGCGGGGCAGGAGGGCATCGACCTTCAAAGCGACGGCGCGGAGCTGCTGAGCCGTCTGGCGGACGGCGCCATGCGGGACGGGCTGTCCCTGCTGGACCAGTGCGCCGCCATGGGCGGTGTCGTCGATGCCGCCGCCGTGCTGGATGCACTGGGCCTGGCCGGCAATTTGCAGACCGCCCAGCTGCTGGACTGCGTGCTGCAACGGGACGCGAAAGCGGCGCTTTTACTGCTGCACCAGCTCTATACCGGCGGCAAGGACGTGGGCGCGGTGCTCTCGGAGCTATCCACCCTGGTCCGGGATTTGCTGCTGCGCAAAACCGCTCCGGAGGGCGGCACGGCACTGCTTTCCGGCGGATTTGACGCCGCCACGCTGGATCGTCTGGGGAAAAATGCCCCCGCCAACCGCCTGATTTATCTGGCTACCACCCTGCAAAAAGCCACGGCGGATTTGTATTACAGCTCCAACCGCCGCACCGACGCGGAGCTTTGCCTGCTGCGTCTCTGCGACGAAGCGCTCTCCGGCGATTTGACGGCGCTGGACGCGCGGATTGCCCGGCTGGAGGAGACGATGGCCCGGCTTCCCGCCATGCTCACGCGCCAGAGCGCTACGGCTGAGCCATCTGCGGCACCGGCAACCCCGCCAAAGGCCGCCCCGAAACCCGCTAAAACCGCCGCGGTGACGGAAGCGTCTCCGCCGTGGGAGGAGGCGCCTGCGCCTCAAACACAACCATCCACCCCGTCGGCGGAAGCTCCGCGCCGGGAGGAACCCCCTCTGCCGGAGGAACCGCCGTTGCCGGAGGACCCTGCCGGGGAGCGTGTTTTTGACGAACCGGCGTTTGCGGCACCCGCACCCGCTCCGATTCCGCCCCCGGCTGCCGTTTCCGCGCCGGAGCGCGCGGGCGTGACCTTGGGCGGCGGAACCTGGTGGCGCAGCTTTGCTGAGGGCTGTAAGGGCAAGCTGCCGCCCATGTACCGGGTGTTTTTGGAGATGTGCAACGGTGCGTTGGAGGGCGATTTGCTGACGGTATATGCCCCTGACGACATGACCCTGGGCCGCATTGACAACGACCGGGTCCGCGGCGTTCTCACGGAGGCGGCGGTGCTGTCCGCCGGCGGACCGGTGCGGGTGATGCTGGCGGTGGGGACGGGCCCCCAGGCCTCCCCCCAGGAAAATCTGCAAAATCTGCTGAAATTCGGCAGTCAATTTGACAACGTGGAAATTAAATAATTGCAAAAATTAAAGGAGAACATATCATGGGATACAGTGCACGCCGTGGCTTTAGCAACGGCAGTATGAAATCCACCGGCGCACAGCGCCAGATGGAGATGCAGCAGAAAATCGCCGAGATGCAGGAGGCCATGACCGCCAAGCAGGGCTTGGTGGAGGCCCAGACCTTTACCGCCAGCGTGGGCGGCGGCGTGGTGGAAGCCCAGGTCAACGGGAAAAAAGAAGTGCTGAACGTGACCATTAAGCCCGAAGCCGTGGACCCGGAGGACGTGGAGATGTTGCAGGATTTGGTGGTTTCCGCCGTCAACGAGGCCCTGCGCCAAGCGGGCGAGGCCATGGAAACGGCCATGTCCGCCGCCACCGGCGGCTTGGATTTGGGTGCGTTCGGACTGTAAATACCGCATTGCAAATAGGCGCAAAGAGCACACTTCCCCCCATCCTCTCATAGAATAAGGCGAGGGTTTTATCCTCATCTCAAGAAATGAAGAGAGGGTATTTTATGGATAGTGTGCAATTTGCCACGCCCGGAAGTGGCGTGCTGGCTGACAAAATCGGCTGGCTGTTCTATGGCACCGGCGCAATTTTTACCCCGGGTGCCCCCCCTGTTCACATCATCAATTCCACGCCCTGCGGCGGCACGGTGGAGTTTGACGTCGTCGCCACCACCGTTTCCGGTCCCGGCAACACCGTCGCGGCCGTTCACACCCCCACGTATTTCTTCGCCGCCTTCGGAAAAACCGGCTATATGGGGATTCCCGGTGACGTGGCGCTGTTTGTCAACACCAACGGCACCCCCAGTAACGAAATCATCAGCCTGCGCAACATCGTGGTGAAAAACGCCGCCGGCGCGGTGCAATCCCATTACAAAATCATCGCCGCCGACGCGGAGACCACCGACACGGACGAGGCCTGGATTATCCAGACGGACGGCTCCCCCTGGGGGCACCTCACCGTGCTGCCCCCTGTGGTGCTGCCCCCCAACACCCCCGGCGTCTCCGGCGTGGGGACCCAAACCGTCACCGAGGTGGGGACCGGGTCCAACCACTCCAACGGCAACGTCTATATCACCACCAGTCCCAAAAACCTCTCCGCGCAGTTCATCACCTACGGCCGGGAGGGCGTGGTGTTTGGCATCATCTGCGACCCCTATGAGACTAGCATTGCGGATTTAACCACCTCTGTGGCCCTGGAGCAAACCGGCCTCTCCCACATTTTGAACGCCGAGGGCGAGAAGATTCAGGCCGTGCTGGCCATCCCCGGCGCAACGGCGGAGCAATTGCTGGCGGTCAACAAATCCGTGCAGGATATGACCAACAGCGTCACCAAGCTGGAAATGGTTCTCCAATCCAAACTGCAAACCGTGGGCGCGTAAGCGCTCAAAAATCCGCCCATCCCTTTGAGGATGGGCGGATTTTTATTGAGTGCTGCCAGAGGGAAACGCCCGTCTGTTTTTTTACAATTTATTCACAATTTGACGTGGTTGACAGCGTGTCTATTTGATGCTACCATCAACCTAATTGTGAAGTATATCACCATTTGAAAGGAAATGAAACATGGAAAACTGGAAAGAAAAATACGGTCAATGGGCATTGGTTTTAGGTGCCACGGATGGCATCGGCAAGGAATTTGTGAAGTATTTCGCGGCGAATAAAATGGATGTCCTCTTGGTTGGCAGACGGCAGGAGGCCTTGCAGGAGCTGGGATTGGCCATCGAAAAAGAATACGGCGTGGCGTTTCAGGTGCTGGTGCAGGATTTGACTGCGGCAGACGCCGCCCAGGTCTTAATTGAGCGGACCCGGGACTTGGATGTGGGCATTATGAACTTTGTGGCCTGCTCCTATACCATGGGCTCTTACCACAAAATCGGCTTTGATGCCCACCAGCGGGTTTTGAACATCAATATCAACAACTACTCGGCGCTGTTGTACCACTTTGCCGGTGTGTTCGCCGCCAAAAAGCGCGGCGGCATCATCACCATGTCCTCCCTCACGGCGTTTTGCGGCAATCCCTACAATGCCGAATATGCCGCCACGAAGGCATATATGCAGATTTTGACCGAGTCCATCGCAGGCGAGCTCAAGCCCCACGGCGTGGATGTGCTGGTGATTACCGCCGGCTCCACCCGGACGCCCGACTGGTACAAAAATCAGCCCGCCGGCGTGTCCGCTGAGGATACCACGGGCACCATGTCCCCCGCCGAGGTGGTGTTGGATGGTATGCCGCAGTTGGGCAAGAGCTTTACCCACATTGCCGGCGAGCATAACAGAGCCGCCTACCACCATTTCCTCTCCGATATGACCCGGGACGAAACCACCAATATGTTCGGCGGATTTTACAGCCATCTGGCCTAAATTTTCCGGGCGCGGGGCGTTCGCCAACGGCGGCTCCCCCCGATTGCTGCGAAAGCAGCGCCAGCTTGCCTGCTTTTTTGCAGGACCCATCGCATCAAAACAGGTGGCCGCATTTTGCGGCCACCTGTTTTTTATGGGGAGAGATAGGCCTTGACGGCGGGGAGAATGGCGGCTAGGGCCGCTTCCGCCGCCGGGAAGGGCGGGAGATTGACCAGCAGTACCCCGCCCCGCAGGCCCGCCTGCCCCCGGAAGAGCTGGGCGGCGGGAGAGGGCAGAGCGGCGCGGAGGGCCTCTGCCATGCCGGGGAGGGGGCGGGTGACCACGGCGGCAAGGGCGTCGGGGGCGATGTCGGCGGGCTTTGCCCCTGCCGCCCCCAGGGTCAGTACCAGGGCGACGGTCCCCTCGGCGGCGCGGCGGAGCGCGGCCTCCAGAGGGCAGCGGTCGGCGGGGAGCGTGGCGGTCCGCGCCACGGACAGGCCCACCGCCGCCAGATGGGCCGACAGGGCGGGCAGGACCTCGGGGGTTTCCCGGGCGAGCTGAAAAATGACGGCAGTGCGCATAGCGTCTCCTCCTGCTTGGGTGAAAACGGCGGGGCAGGCGGGATTTGGCGGAGCTTGCCCCGATTGTAAAAAGTTGTCACCAAAATTTTTGCAGTTTGTATCTACTTTATTGCCGCTAGTGCGTCTAAGTATACAGAGACGAAAAAATAAGGAGCGAGAGCAATGACGGGAAAGCGGCAAGGAAACAGACGAAAGGGACTGCGGCTGGCGACACTGTGCGTGACGGCGGTGATGGTGACCGCCACACTGACCACGGCTTGGGCCAGTCCCGGCGGGCATCCCTCGGGAAAAAAGACCGGGACGGCCCCGGTGAACACGGAGGCAACCGATCCCGGCGCGGAGATGATTCCCCTGCCTGCGGAAAAGCGGGAGGAGCTTGGGCGGGTGCAGATGCCGGAAGTACCGGTGGCGGAGGCGGCTGTATCGCCTGATGCCGCGCCTGGGGTGAAGCCGGTGGAGGATACATATTTTGCGGACGCGGTGTTTTTGGGGGACTCCCGGACGGAGGGCTTTTCCCTTTACAGCGGCTTAAAGGAGGGAACCTTCCTCTTTGCCGTGGGGGCCACGGTGGAGAGCGTATTCACCAAGGCCACGCCCCGCGCGGGCGGGGGTAAGGCACCGCTGCTGGACACGCTGGCGAAAACGGACTGCGGAAAAATTTACGTGATGCTGGGGCTGAACGAATTGGGCTGGGTCCATGCCGAGACGTACCAAAAACAGTACGGCAAGGTGATTGACCGTATTCGCGCGGACCACCCGGACGCCACGGTGGTGGTGCAGTCCCTGCCGCCGGTGAGCGCGGGGCAGGACGCCAAGAAAACCTATGTCAACAACGCCCGTATCCGGGTGTACAACGATTTGCTGGAAAAGTTGGCGGCGGAAAAGGACTGCGTGTATTTGGACGTGGCCTCCGCCGTGACGGGGGCGGACGGGTGCCTGCCGGACGCAATGACCTTTGACGGGGTGCATTTGAATCCCGCCGGGTGCAAGGCGTGGCTGGACTATCTGCGGGGCAGACCGGTATAAAAACAAAAAGCGACGGCTTGAAATGATGCCCGCAGACTGTCAATAAACCCTGCAATCTCAGAAAACGGGAAGGAAGATAGCTACGAA
>JAVVPH010000108.1:0-6227 GCA_036655835.1 Oscillibacter sp. | reverse complement strand
CCTTCATCAGGCCGGTGATCACGTCCGCCGAGGGGCGCTGGGTGGCGATGACCAGGTGCATTCCGGCGGCACGGCCCATCTGGGCCACCCGGCAGATGGATTCCTCCACCTCTTTTGCCGCCACCAGCATCAAGTCCGCCAGCTCGTCGATGACCACCACCACGGAGGGCATGGCCGTCAACGTCTCGGAGGTACCCGCCAGGGCGTTGAAGCCCGCCAGGTCCTTCACGTTATTTTCGGAGAAGAGCTTATAGCGCTTCATCATCTCAAACACGGCCCATTGCAGTGCGCCCGCCGCCTTTTTCGGGTCGGTGACCACGGGAATCAGCAGATGGGGGATGCCGTTATAGGGTGCCAGCTCCACCATTTTCGGGTCCACCATGATAAAGCGGACCTGCTCCGGCGTGGATTTATAGAGGAGGCTGACAATCAGCGAGTTGGTGCAGACGGACTTGCCGGAGCCGGTGGTGCCCGCCACCAGAACGTGGGGCAGGCGGGAGATATCACCGATGATGCTCCGCCCGCCGATGTCCTTGCCCAGGGCGAAGGCCACGGCGGATTTATGGTCGGCAAAGGCGGAGGATTCCAGCACCTCCCGAATGAGCACGGGGGTGACCTGCTTATTGGGCACCTCGATGCCCACCACGGAAATTTTATCCAAAATGGGGGCGATGCGCACGCCGGAAGCGCCCAGGGCCAGGGCAATATCATCCGACAAATTGGTGATTTTCGAGAGCTTCACCCCCTGATCCAGCACAAACTCGTACCGGGTGACGGAGGGGCCGTGGACCACGTCCCCGGGCTTGGCATCCACACCGAAGCTGGCAAGGGTCTCCGCCAGACGGCGGGAGTTGTTGCGCAGCTCTGCGCCGGTTTCGGAGTAGTTGTCGGTTTTGTTTTCCCGAAGCAGGGTGACCGGCGGATATTGGTAGCTGTCCTCGGAGAGGACCAGCTTTTCGGCAATTTCCGCCGAAACGGCGGCAGCGGCGGCGGCTACCGCTCGGGCGGCGGCCTTTTTCCCGCCCACCTCCGCCACCGGCGGCGCGGGGATGGGGTCCGGCGGCGGTGCCATTTCCGGGATGGCCGGCACTATCGGTGCGGGCAGCGGCGGCGCGGCGGCGGGACGGTCCGTTTTTCCGTCCAGCACCTGGTCCGGGGTTTTTTGTTGCTCTGATTTATGGCGGAAAAATCCCGTAAACAAGCCGGAGGGCTGTTTTTTTGCCGCCAGCAGGGGGCCATCGTCCAGGGGGATGTCAATTACCTTTTTTTCCGCGTCCGTATCCACCGGGCGGGCCACCGGCTCCAGCGGCGTGAGGCGGATAGCAGGCTCTTTTTTCTCGGGGGCGGCGGGTTTTTCCTCATAGCGGGGGCGGGCGCGATACTTGGCCAGCAGGGCGTTCACCGTGGGCCAGATGGCAATCATCAGAAAAATGACAAACAGCGCCGTGAAAATAACGGCGGAAACCAACTTGGAAACGGCGGCCACCGCCGCCTCCGCCAAGGTGCCGGAGAGGACGCCGCCGGAGGTCAGGGCCACGCCGGAGAGCCACAGATCCTTCAAAAAGGCAAAGCCAAAGCGGTACTCCACCGTCACCAGGAGCATATGGAGCAACGTCCCCAGCAGCAGTGGCAGCAGCAGCGTGCAGGTGGTCCGCAGGGCCACGGGCTTGCCGTGGTGAAACAGCAGCACCAAGCCTGCCATTGCCAGGGCGGGGCCTGTCAGCCAATAGCCGTAGCCCAGCATACCCTTGAGGAACATGGCGAACCAGTCCAGCACCACGGCCTGAATTTGCGCGTAGCTCACAAAGACGCACAGCGCCAGGACCAACAGACAAATGCCCCCCACCTCACGGCGGACAGGGCGTTTCTGGGCTTTTTTCGGTGCGCGGGACGGACTCTTTTTCGCCGGAGCGGCGGGTTTCTTTTGTGCAGTGCTTGCCACAGTGACCATACCTCCTTCGAGGAATTTCTCATATCATTTTGTGTCTCCCCGGCCCGCCGGGCCATCGGGGAAACCGGGGACAGGCAATATAGATTCAGTATACCACGGCAGCGCCGCAAATTCCAGTCATTTTTCCGGGAGCCGCCACGAGAGCCGCCAGTGGGGCCGGACGGAATAAAAAAAGCGGGGCCGTCACGCTCCGCGCGACAGCCCCCCCGATTATTCCGCTTCCATGCGTTCCAGCGCGGCTTTTGCCCCGTCCTGTTCCGCTTCCTTTTTGCTGTGGCCCTCGCCCCGGCTCACGGCCTCGCCGTTGAGCAACACCTCCACCACAAAGGTCTTGTCGTGGTCCGGTCCCTGCTCCCCCGCCATGCGGTAGGTCAGCAGTTGGTCGGGCTGGCGCTGGACCCGCTCTTGCAGGGCGGTTTTATAGTCCCGGCGGCGCTCCTCCACCAACTCCTCCCGCTCCGCGTCCAGCAGGCAGCGGTGGATGAGGGCGGAGGCGGCGGTGATGCCCCCGTCCAGATACACGGCGGCGAAAACCGCCTCTGTGGCATCCGCCAAAATGGAGGTGCGGGTCCGGCCGCCGCCGGCTTCCTCGCCCCGGCCCAGTTTGAGGGCGCGGCCCAAGTTCAGCTTTTGCGCCACCTCATAGAGGCTTTGCTCGCAGACCAGTGCCGCCCGGATGCGGGTTAAATCCCCCTCCGGCAGGTCGGGGTGCTGGACAAAGAGAAACTCCGCCGTCACGAAGCCCAGCACCGAATCGCCCAGAAATTCCAGGCGCTCGTTGCTGTTCATGCAGGCGGCGCGGTGTTCGTTGGCGTAAGAGCTGTGGTTCAGGGCCTCACTGAGCAACGCCGGGTTCCGGAAGGTATAATTCAGTTGTTTTTCCAGTTCCTGCATGGCCCTTCTCCTCATAAGGAAGCCCCGCTTGCGGCGGGGCCGTTCCCTCTTTACTTATTCAGCTTGCCGGTGATATAGCTCACCGCGTCGCCAACGGTTTTGAGTGTCGTCAGTTCCTCTTCTTCGATTTCACCGACTTCAAACTCCTCCTCCATGGCCATGACCAGTTCCACCAGGTCCACGGAATCGGCACCTAGGTCCTCTTCAAAAGAGGTGTCCATGGTGACCTCGGCAGGCTCCATGGCGAATTGCTCCGCCACCAGCTCTTGCATGGTTTTGAAAATTTCTTCGTTCGACATACATTCACTCCTCAAGGAATTTCTGGGGTAATCATACGGCAACCACCGCGCATCTGTCAAGAGGGAATCAGACTTTTTCCCCAGTCTCTTTTACCCGCATAAATTCCACGTTGGTTTCCACGTCCGCGATGAAGCCGCTTTCCGCAAATTCCTTGGCCTGACGCACCGCGTTGCGGATGGCCAGAGCGTTGGAGGAGCCGTGGGCCTTGATCACCGGGCGGGTAATGCCCAGAAACGGCGTGCCGCCGATTTCGCTGGGGTCCAGCATCCGCTTAAAGGCCCGCAAATCCTGATGAATCAAGGCGGCGGCCAGTTTTGTTTTGGCAGTGGAGAGCAGCATATCCTGCAAGCTGTGGCTGATGAATTTGGCGGTGCCCTCCATGGTTTTGAGCATGACGTTGCCGGAAAAACCGTCCGCCACAATCACGTCGGCTCCCCCCAGCATGGCATCGCTGCCCTCGATATTGCCCACAAACCGAATCCGGCCCGCCTCCCCCGCCGCTTGCAGCAGGGCGTAAGTCTCCCGGCGCAGGGCATCGCCCTTGGATTCCTCCGCGCCGATGTTCAAAAGGGCCACCCGGGGGCTGGCGAGGCCCAGCACGCGCTGGGCGTAATAATTGCCCAGATAGGCAAATTGCAGCAGATATTCCGGCGTACACTCCGCGTTGGCCCCGCAGTCGCACAGCAGGGCGCGGCCCTCAGCCGTGGGGATTTGGGGGCACAGGGCCGCCCGGCGAATGCCCCGAATCCGCTTGACCAGCAGCGTCGCGCCGGAGAGCAGCGCCCCGGTGGACCCGGCGGAGACAAAGGCGTCTCCCACGCCATCCTTCAGCAATTGCAGGCCCACCGTCATGGAGGAATCCTTTTTCAGCTTAAAGGCGATGGCGGGGTCGTCGCAAATTTCCACCACCTCCGACGCGTCCCGAATCTCCACCCCCGCAGGCAGGGTTTTTTCGCCGCAGGCCTCCACGGCCTTGAGGATTTCCGCCGTGCGGCCCACCAGAAGAATCTGCACGCCGTAAGCCTTGCAGGCGTCCAACGCGCCCTGGACGATGGCCTGGGGGGCATGGTCGCCGCCCATGGCGTCCACAATAATTTTCATTCCCGCACCTCCGACTTCAGTTCCTCGATGATGGCAAGGGACCGCTCCGAAATTTCCGCGTTTTTATTGCGTTTGCCCTTCACGCGGTGGTCCAGCGGAGGGAGAATACCGAAGTTGATGTTCATGGGCTGAAAGGACGTGAGGGCGGGGTTGCTGACATACAGGCCCAGTGCGCCGATGGCGGTTTCCCGGGGGAAATCCACCGGGGCTTGGCCCCGCAGACGGCGGGCCAGCTCCACCCCCGCCAAAAAGCCGCTGGCGGCGGACTCCACATAGCCCTCCACGCCGGTCATCTGCCCGGCAAAGGAGATGCGGGGTTCTTTTTTCAGGCGGTAGTAGCGGTCCAGCAGTTGGGGGGAATTTAAAAAGGTGTTGCGGTGCATCACCCCGTAGCGCAAAAATTCCGCGTTGTGCAGGGCGGGAATCATGGAAAACACCCGCTTTTGCTCGGGAAATTTCAGGTGGGTCTGGAAGCCCACCAGGTTGTAGATGGACCCCTCCGCATTGTCCCGGCGCAGCTGGACCACGGCGTAAGGCTCCCGCCCGGTGCGGGGGTCTGCCAGACCCCGGGGCTTCAGCGGTCCGTAGCACAGCGTGTCCCGCCCCCGGCGGGCCATGACCTCCACAGGCATACAGCCCTCAAATACCATTTTATCCTCGAAGCCGTGGACCGGAGCCGCCTCCGCCACCGTGAGGGCCTGCCAAAAGGCCTCGTACTCCTCTTGGTTCATGGGGCAGTTTACATAATCCGCCGTGCCCTTGTCATAGCGGGAGCCGAACCAGGCGGAGTTCATATCCACGCTGTCGGCAGAAATCAAGGGGGCCGCCGCATCGTAAAAATGGAGGGCAGAGGACTCGCCCAGCAGGGTTTGGAGGGTGTCCGCCAGTGCGTCCGAGGTCAGCGGACCGGAGGCCACCAACACCTCCCCCTCGGGCAGGGCGGTGATCTCCCCCTCTGCCACGGTGATATTGGGGTGGGCGCGGAGGGTTTCCGTAACGCGCCGGGCAAAGCCGTTGCGGTCCACCGCCAGTGCGCCGCCGGCCTCTACCCGGGTGGCGTCGGCGCAGGACAAAATGACGGAATCCAGACGGCGCAGTTCCTCTTTTAAAAGGCCCACGGCGTTTTCCAATTGGTCGCTGCGCAGAGAATTGGAGCAGCACAGCTCCGCGAAATAGTCAGTTTCATGGGCCGGGGTCCGCTTTTGCGGCTTCATCTCACACAGCGTGACGGAGATGCCCCGCCGGGCCAACTGCCAGGCAGCTTCACTGCCGGCCAAGCCCGCGCCGATAACGGTTACATTCATTGAGCTCCCTCTTTTGTTTTGGAGTTTTGCGCAACCCGCGCAGATGGGAGAAGGGTTTGTGCCAATCAGCTCCGGGAATCACTGCGGCCCACTAAATAGTCCAGCGTCACGCCGAAAAAGTCCGCCAGCGCAATGAGCTTGGTGACATCGGGATAATGTTGGGCCATCTCATAGCATTGGTATCCCCGCAGAGTAATCTGTAACTGGTCCGCCATATCCTGTTGGCGCATTCTGCGCTCCGCGCGCAAGCCGCGCAATCTGTCTGCAAAATTTTTCATTCTCAACCTCTTGACAAACACTTTAGGTTCATATATTATAAACTTAAGATATTCAAATAGGGGGGCAACACACATGACCGCATTACAGCAATTGTTATTTGATTATGCCCTGGAACACTACTTTTCCTTCTTCCTGACAGACGGCGAATACCGGGAATGCGACGCCTGCGCCGCGCGGCAGATAGACGCACTCAAGGCCCGGCTATCCCGGGAAGAATGGGGAATCGTGGAAAAATACTGGGACACCCGGGAGACACAGCGGGGCCTGGAATTGGAGGCCATGTTTCAATCCGCCCTGGCAATGGCCCGGGAATTGGGTTAGAGCAGCACCGCACAAAGATGTCTGGGATTGCGCAGTCAGATTTTTTGTCAGCTCGTGCAAAAATGGCGCAGGCGGGC
>JAVVPH010000107.1:0-6240 GCA_036655835.1 Oscillibacter sp. | reverse complement strand
GAACCCTCACAAACAGAGTCAGAGTCTGGTGTGCTACCATTACACAATCCCGCTATATCGTCCGTCGTGCGTAGCGAACAGATATTATTATACGAAATATTCAGGATTTGTCAATAGATTTTTCGAAATTTCTCCAAGTCTTTTCCGCATTTCCCGCGATTTCGTCCAAATGGTTCTGAAAACCCGGAAAATCAGTCCTCCTCGCCGCCCAACCGGTCATAATAATCCAGGAGAGAATATCGCTTTCCCCGGAATTTACAGCCCACCATGGTGTCCAACTGCACACCGTGGATGGCGGCGAAGATGCTTTTCTCGATATTGGGGTTGTTTTTCTTCAATTCCCGGAGCAACAGCTTGATTTCCTGGCGCTTGCTCTCCCCCACCCCGTCCCCTGCGGCGTCCCGGGCCTCCGTGAAGCGGCAGGCGCACTGGAGGAAGTCCAACCGGTTATAGTTCTTCCAGGCGATGATATCGTCCTCGTGGACGCAGTAGAGGGGGCGAATCAGCTCCATGCCCGGATAATTCCGACTGTGGAGCTTGGGGGGCATGGCCTGTAGCTGCGCCCCGTAAAACAGCGCCAACAGCGTCGTCTCCACCACGTCGGAAAAGTGGTGGCCCAGGGCGATTTTATTACAGCCCAGCTCCCGGGCCTTGGCATAGAGAAAGCCTCGGCGCATCTTGGCGCAGAGATAGCAGGGGTTGCGGTCCGTCTCGCTGGCAACCTCAAAAATATTGCTCTCAAACACGGTAATGGGAATTTCCAGCTTCCGGGCATTTTCCTCAATCAAACTCATATTGGCGGCGTTGTACCCCGGGTCCATCACCAAAAACACCAGCTCGAAGGGCTGCTCCGTGTGCCGCCGCAGCTCCTGCATCAGCTTAGCCAACAGCACGGAGTCCTTCCCGCCGGAAATACACACGGCGATTTTATCCCCCGGCGCCACCAACTCATAGCGCTTGATTGCCGCGATAAACGGCCCCCACAGGGTCTTGCGGTATTTTTTAATGAGGCTCCGCTCCGCCACCTCGCAGGCCGTCAATTCTCTGGGCATGCTCTATTTCTCCTATTCGCTCTGATTTCCATGGACAGCGGGACCTCACAGCCAGATGGCTCCCAATTTCAAAATTCCGGCGAAGCACCGCCGATACCAGGGCCGTTGGTTCCACTCCTCCAGGGTATAGGGGGCGCTGACCGCCATGACGGCGTCCAGGTCCTCCAACAGCGCCTCTACCGCCGGCATATGGTAGAGCAGCACCCCGCACTCGTAATGGAGCTGGAAGGTGCGGTAGTCCATGTTGGTGCTGCCCATCAGCGCCAGCTCCCGGTCCGCCATCACGCTTTTGGCGTGGAGGAAGCCGGGGCTGTACTTGTAAATTTTCACACCGTGGCTCAACAGCTCGCCCCAGTAAGTCTCCGCCACCATATACGTAAATTTGTGGTCCGGGATAGCGGGAATGCACAATCTCACATCCACCCCCGCGTCGGCGGCGATGCACAGTGCCTTTTGCATAGACTCCTCCACGGCGTAATAGGGCGTGGTGAGATACAAAAACCGCTTGGCGGAAGCGATGATTTGCAGGTACGTCTCCTCAATGGGATTTTCCGGGTTGTTCAGCGGCCCGTCGGTGAAGGGCTGGCAGAAGCCCGGCCCCTCTTTTTCCTCCTGCCGGGGGCGGTAATAGTCGTCCTCATTGGGGAGAGGACGGCCAATCATCTTCCACATCTGCATGAATTGGACGGCAAAGCCCCAGGCCCCCGCGCCCTCAATGCGCACGCCGGAGTCCTTCCAGTGGCCGTAGCGCACAATTAAATTGGCATACTCATCGGCGATGTTGATGCCGCCGGTGTAGGCCACCTGCCCATCCACCACGGCAATTTTCCGATGGTCCCGGTAATTGAAATAAATTCGGTTGATATAACGATGCACCGGATTGAATACCTCCACCTCAATCCCGGCGTCCTGTATCGTTTGAAGGGTGGCGTCGGAGAGGCGGGTGAGGTTGCCGAAATCGTCAAAAATGATGCGGACCTCCACGCCGGCGGCAGCCCGCTGGCGGAGCACGGCAAAGAGGCGGTCCCAAATTTCCCCCTCGGCCAAAATATAATATTCCATGAAAATATAGACCTCCGCCTGGGCCAAATGGGCGATGAGGTCGTCAAAAAAATCCACGCCGTCCCCAAAATAGTGGGCCTGGCTGTTGCGGTACAGGGGAAATCCCCGCTTTTGCAGATAGGCGGCCAGTCGGCCCCATTCGGGGGATTGGCGGCTCAGGCGGGCGACGTTGTTGGCGCTGTCCATCCGCTCGCTCTCCCGCAGGGCGGCGGGGGGGACTTTTTTCATGCTCAGGCTCTTGGACTGGTGTCCGCCGCCCCAGAGCAAAAACAAAATCATGCCCGACACCGGCAGCGCCAGCAGCAAGCACATCCAACTGAGCTTGTACGTGGGGGAGCCGCTGCGCAGATAAATCCGCGCGGCCAGAATGGCACCGGCAATCTCCAAAAGGGCATAGACATAGCTGGCCTTGGCCTGCAAAAAATGGGTCAACAGCAGTGTGGTGGCAATTTGCAAAAGCACCGTCAACGCGCACAGACCCAAGCTGGTGGCGGCGGAAATCCGCCGTTCAATGCGTTCCTGATTTTCAAATCTCCGCTTCAATACAATCCCCTCCCCATCCAAGCTTAGACTTCTTATAGACTGATTATACAAGCTTTCCCCCGCCGCCGCAACTAAAAGCGGATGAAAATCTGTGATTTTCATCCGCTCTATGCTGTCACTCCACAAACCGAATGGTCAAAAACGGGTCGTGGGCAACATTTTTATTCGCATAATAGCCGGTGACCGCGGCACCCAGAGAGAGGGAAACCTGTACATCCTCCCCCGTTTGCGTCACTGTGCAGTCTGTGAGATAGGGATTGTGCGCAAGCTGCGCATCCTCCGCAAGGGCCGACGTGCAGGACGCAAAATGCAGGGTCATTACGCCGTTCTCACAAGAAATATCCGTCAGAGGAATATCCGACGCAGCCCCGTAAAAATCGGCTTCATGGCCGGGATTGGGGGCAAAGAGAACACTGATCCCCTCAAAGGAGACATGGATGGCCGCCAGATTGCACTTGCGGGCTGACCCGGCCTGCACGCGCTCCGACAGAGCAAAGCACTTCTCCTCCTCCACCCGGACGAAGGGCTCAAGCCCGTCCCCGCCTACCCGAAAACAGCGGATGAGACAGGGAAATGACCGTATGGCAGTCTCGCTGTTTTCTCCCGTCGCCAGGAAAACGAACTCATTTTCATTGACAATTTCTTGCAGCTTTGTGTATGCCGGCATGGTCGGCAGGTTTTGAACCGCATTGCTCTCCTTGTCCCACAAATCAAAACGCGGCGCATTCCCCTCCTTTTGCGATTCAACCAACGCATAGCGCGCATTGAGGGGGTACTCGCGGACAAAATTTTCAAATGACGGCGGAGGAGTGGCCGGCTGCTTCGCCTCACCTTGGGAACTGGGCGCATTCGTCGCGCATCCAACCAACAAGCAGACTGTCAAGAGGATAGCAGCACTTTTGAAACACGTTTTCATGTCCTTACTCCCTCCAAAAAATTTAGGACGAGGCAAAGGCCGCGCTTTGTGCGGGGATGCCCTTAGTCTTTTTCCCGAACCAGCAGCTCCTGCTTGATGTCCCACAGCTTTTGGGACAAATCCACATAGTAGGCGTGGGGATTGTCGAAGCGCTTCACCTCGTCCCACAGATTGCCCACCTCTGCCATGCAATAGGCCTGAATTTCCCGGAGGGTGGGCCGCTGATAAACCAGCTTGCCGCCCAGATAAACCGGCACCTGCAACGCCCGCACGGTGTAGTCCGTCAGGGTCTTGTGTTTCCAGGTGGCCCGGGGGTCAAACAGCTCCAAGGGCTTGGTTTCGTCTACAATTTCATCGTGGACACAGATATAGTCCGCCGCCGCTTTTCCGCTGGCCTTGTCGAACAGGCGATAGACCTTTTTAAAGTGGGGAATGGTAATCTTGTCCACATTTTCGCTGACCTTGATTTTGGGAATAATCCGGCCCTGGGCATCCTCCACAGCGGCCAGCTTGTACACCCCGCCGAATACCGGCTCACTGCGGGCGGTAATCATCCGCTCGCCCACGCCGAACATATCGATCTGCGCGCCTTGCAGCAGCAAATCCCGGATGATATACTCGTCCAGGGAGTTGGAGGCGGAGATGATGCAATCCGTCCAACCGGCCTCGTCCAGCATGACCCGGGCCTTGCGGGTGAGATAGGCCATGTCGCCGGAGTCCAAGCGAATGCCGCACTTGGTAATGCCCAAGGGCTTCAGCACCTCGTTAAAGGCCCGGATGGCGTCCGGCACACCGGATTTCAGGGTGTTATAGGTGTCCACCAGCAAGGTGGCGTTGGTGGGATAAATCTCGCAGTAGGTCTTAAACGCCTCGTATTGGCTGTCAAACATCTGGACCCAGGCGTGGGCCATGGTGCCGCCGGCAGGCACGCCGAAGAGCTGGTCGGAGATGGTGCAGGCCGTGCCCTTGCATCCGCCGATATAGGCCGCCCGGGCGCCGGTGATGGCGCCGTCGTTTCCGTGGGCCCGGCGGGAGCCGAACTCCAGCACCGTGCGGCCCTCGGCAGAGCGGACAATGCGGTTTGCCTTGGTGGCAATCAGGCTCTGGTGGTTTACGGTCAGGAGGACAAATGTCTCAATTAGCTGGGCCTGAATGGCGGGTGCGCGGACCGTCACCACCGGCTCCCGGGGGAAAATGGGCGTGCCCTCGGGGATGGCCCAGATGTCGCCGGTGAAGCGGAACTCCCGCAGATAGGTCAAAAAGCCCTCAGAAAAGAGATGCTTTTCCCGGAGGAAGGCAATGTCCTCATCTGTAAAATGGAGGTTTTCCATATAGTCGATGAGCTGGTCCAGCCCGGCGCAGATGGCAAAGCCACCGCCGTCCGGCACGTTGCGGAAAAACACGTCAAAATAGGTAATACGATCCTGAATGCCTGCCTGAAAATAGCCGTTGCCCATGGTCAGCTCATAAAAGTCGCAGAGCATGGTCAAATTGATTTTTTCTTCGGTTTTCATGTCACACCTCGGATATTTTATTGGGAACCGGCATCGGTCCCCATGATGCCTTTATTATAGGACGAAGCCCGGGGAAAAGCAAACGTTTTTCCAAAAAATCGTCAAAAAATTGTCAATATTGGGTTGACTTTCCCCCGCCCCTCCCCTATTATAATTTCATAAGTTCCCAACCGTGGGCAGGGACAGCGGGTCTGCCCGGGCAGCCAATCGGTTCGATTAACTGCCCCCGGGAGGCGGGGGGCAAATATCCGGCAAGCGCTGCAACAGCCATCGCCGCGCCGCTGACGCGGCAACCGGGGCATATGCCAACCCCCTCCGGGGGCCGGAGAAGTTTTATCATCGTTTGCGCGGACTGCGCACGGAGGGTTTTTATGGAAATTATTTTAGGCATTGACATCGGCGGCTCCACCACCAAAATCGTGGGTCTGCGGCAGGATGGCAGCGTGCTGTCCATGCTGCGGGTGCGGGCGGAGGACCAACTGACCAGTTTATACGGCGCGCTGGGCAACTATCTCACCAGCAACGCCCTCGCTCTCAGCGATATTCGCCGGGTGGTGCTCACAGGCGTGGGCGCGTCCTATGTGGACGGCGATATTTACGGCCTGCCCACCTGCAAAATAGATGAATTTCAAGCCAGCGGCGCAGGCGGCTTAGCCCTGTCCGGGCAGACCGCCGGCGTGGTGGTCACCATGGGCACCGGCACCGCCTTTCTCTGGGCGGAGGAGGGCTGCGCCGTGCGCCACCTCTGCGGCAGCGGCATTGGCGGCGGCACGCTGGGGGGCCTGTGTCAGAAGCTGGTGGGAATGGATCGCTTCGGCCAAATCAAAAAATTGGCAGAGGCGGGGAACCTGCTGAATGTGGACCTGACCATCCGGGACATCTCCAAGGACGGTGCCGCCACCCTGGACCCCGACATGACCGCCGCCAACTTCGGCAATCTGGCAGTGGATGCCTCCCCCGCCGATTTGGCCGCAGGCGCGGTGAATTTGGTGCTGCAAGCCATCGGCACCATGACGGTGCTGGCCTGCCAGAGTTGCGGCAGCAACTCTGTGATTCTCACCGGGTCCATGACCACCCTCTCCCAGGTGGAGGAGACGTTCCAGCTCTTTGAGCGGCTCTACGGCATCCACTATGTCGTGCCGGAAAACGCCAC
>JAVVPH010000106.1:0-6272 GCA_036655835.1 Oscillibacter sp. | reverse complement strand
CCGTCGTAAATCGCCCCGCAGCCGCAGGAGGGACTGCGCTCTTTCAGCAGGGCGGCTTGGCACCGCTCCTTTTCATACCGCTCCAAAGCCGCTTCGCCGCCGCTGCGATACTGCCGCGTCACATCTCCGCCGGCGGCGGTGACCACCCGGTCCCCCTGCCGCTCCGCCGGAGCCCGGGGGGTGGGCAGACCGCCCAACTGCTCCGGGCAGACGGGGATGCAGTCGTATTTTTCTGACAGGCGGAGGACCGCCGGATCTGCCTTGGACGCGCCGTCGTACCGGCAGGGCCGGCCCAGCAGGCAGGCGGAAACCAGTAGCTTCACGACACGCCCCCGGGCAAAGGCTGACCGTTGAGGGCGGCCTCCGCCAACCGCTCCCCCTCGTACCGCAGCTTGAGGGAAAAGAAGGGGCTGTGCTCCGCCAGCAGGCGGAGGAAAATTTTGTCCCCCTCCCAGAGGGGCAGGGTCCGCAATTTCGCCTTGGGAATCCAAGATAGCTCCCCCTCGTCGCAGTCCGTGGGGGTTCCGGTCCAGCCGGTGGCGGTGAAGAGGTGCATATACTCCGTGGGCCATTGGTCGGAGACGAAGGTGATGAGGCCCCGGAAACGATAGTCCGTCAGCGTCAGGCCCGTCTCCTCCCGGGTTTCCCGCAGGAGACACTCCTCGGGGCTTTCGCCGTCCTCAAATTTTCCGCCCACGCCAATCCATTTGTCGTGGTTGAGGTCGTGTTCCTTTTTGACCCGGTGGAGCATCAGGTAATCCTCTCCCCGCTCCAGATAGCACAGCGTGGTATTCAGCATGGACCCGCCTCCTTATTATGATGGGGAAAAACCGCCGCCGTCCACCATGGGACGGCGGCGGTCAACTCAAGCCTTCTTGCGGTAGAAGCAGTTGCCCACAACCATAAACGCGGCGTAAACCACCAGGTAGTAGAGCACCTTGACCCGGTAGGCGCTGAAGGCGGCGTACACCATGAACAGGCAGCCGCACAGGCCCAGGGCGGGCATGAGGAAGCGCTTGAAGCCGTTCAAATCCCGCTCCTTGCGCATGAATTGGATGAACATGGGGATGTACATACCATACAGGGTGATGATGGGCAGCTCCGAGGAGTCAAAGCAGAATGCGCCGAACCAGCCCTCGGTCAGGTTGGCCCCGTAAAAATACAGCAGCCAGAGGCCGGAGAACGCCAACGCCGCGATGGCGGAGTTGTTGGGCATATTGGTGACGGGGTCCACCTGCTTGAACATCTCCGGCTTGGGGCCCTGGTCCCGGGCCGCCATGGCATAAAACCCGCGGCAGCAGGAGAGCATCAGGCCGTTGAGCGTACCCAGGCAGGAAATGACAATCAGCACAAAGACCACCGTGCCGGCGGCAGAGCCGAAGACCCGCTGATAGGCCATTTTGGCGGCGGCTTCGCCGCTTTCCATCAGCTCGGCGGTGGTGACTGCGCCATTGAGGCCGATGTAGTACAAAATATAGGTGGCGACCACAATGAAGGAGCCCAGCACCAACGCCCGGGGGAGATTTTTCTTGGCGTCCTTCAACTCGGCGTTGATGGAGGTGGCCAGAATCCAGCCCTCATAGGCAAAGGCCACAGCCACGGCGGCGGCCATCAGGCCGGAGCCGGCGGAGACGGTACCGGCACCCATGGTGGAGAAATTCTCCATCATGCGGCCGTTGCGCAGACCCACCACGGTGCCGACAACCGCCATCAGGGCCAGGGGAATCATTTTAATAATGGTGGTGGAAACCTGGAATTTACCCGCAATCCGGGGGGACAGGGCGTTCATAGCGTAGCTCATGCACAGGAAGAAGCAGGCCACCACCATGCAGGGGCCTCCCGTGATGTCCCAGCCCATGAGGACGGAGAAATACCGGGCGGAAACCCAGGCCAAAACCGAGGTCAGGGCGGGGGTGTACACCGTGGCCATAAACCAGCCGATGAGGTAGGCATAGCGTTTGCCCATGGTGGCCTCGGCATAGTCCACCAGGCCGTTGACTTTTTCGTAGCGGGTGGCCATGGTGGCGAACACATAGGAGCAGACAATCATAATCATGCCCACAATGAGCCAGGCGAGGATGCCTAAGGGCATATTCCCCTCCGTTGCGACCAGCACCTTCTCCGCTTTGAAGAACACGCCGGAGCCGATGACGATGCCGACCACCATACAGATGGCAGTGGGCAGGCCATATTTTTTTTGCAGTGCGTTTTCCATAGTTGACAGTTCCCTCTCTCTCATTCTCTCATCCAAAACACTTTTACCAGTTTAAATTGACAGCGTATCGTGCACCAGAATATAGTTAGAATAGCATCTTTATATCCAAAAGGCAACTGTAAATTCCAGATCGGCGGATTTTTACGTGCCCTTTTAAAATGCAATTGTATCCCGGCGGCAAGCTGTGTTACAATGAGGAAAACGGGGTGAGAACATGAGCGGCGGAATTGTGACGGCGGACCTCCACGGAAAAACGGCCTATCAGGCAAAAATCACGGTGGACGCGCTGCTGCGCCGGGCGGGCGGCGGCACATACCGTCTGCGGCTGGTCCACGGGTCCCACGGAGGGACCGCTCTGCGGGACTTACTCCGGGCGGAATACGCCGGACACCCCAAGGTGAAGCGGCTCCTGCTCTCCCCCGACGGCGGAACCACAGAGCTGGTACTGC
This sequence comes from Oscillibacter sp., assembly GCA_036655835.1. GTDB lineage: Bacteria > Bacillota > Clostridia > Oscillospirales > Oscillospiraceae > Oscillibacter. Next base: position 3,608 of record JAVVPH010000106.1, on the reverse strand, counting down.
GGGAATATTAGGGACCTTCTGCTTCAATCCCGCCCCACGTCCAGGCGTGTCTTTTCCGTATGGAATCGCCAAAAACACGCAGGAATACGGATGTATTGCAAGGGATTTTGGCTCGCCGGACAGAAAATCCGTGCGCCAATCCACGGGACGGATTTTAATCATTGGTTCCTTAGGAGGTTTTTTGGATGAATGTGGCCCTGATTCAAATGCCGGTGACGGCGGACAAAGACGAAAACCTGCGCTATGCCACGGAAAAACTGCGGGAGGCCAAGGCCGGGGGCGCGGACATTGCCGTGCTGCCGGAGATGTTTTGCTGTCCCTACGACAACGCCTGCTTTCGGGACTACGGCGAGGCGGCGAACGGCGCGGCCCAGGCGGCCCTGTCGGCCGCAGCCAGGGAATTGTCCCTGTATGTGGTGGGCGGCTCCCTGCCGGAGCTGGCGGAGGGCAAGGTGTTTAACACCGGCTATGTCTATGGGCGAACCGGTGCGTGTCTGGCAAAGCACCGCAAGGTCCACCTCTTTGACATCGACGTGGCGGGGGGACAGCGGTTTATGGAATCGGACACCCTCTCCCCCGGCGACGCCATCACCACCTTCGAGACGGAATTTGGCACCATGGGGCTTTGCATCTGCTTTGACCTGCGGTTTGAGGAGTTGGCCCGGTGCATGGCCCTGCGGGGGGCGAAGGTCCTGTTTGTGCCGGCGGCCTTCAACATGACCACCGGCCCCGCCCATTGGGAGCTGCTGTTCCGCCAGCGGGCGGTGGACAACCAGTGCTTCACCGTGGGCGTTTCCCCGGCCCGGGATCTCCAGGCCGGCTATGTGGCCTACGGCAACTCCCTGGCGGTGGACCCCTGGGGCAGGGTGCTGTGCCGGGCCGACGGCGAAAAAGCCCTTTTATACGCCCAACTGGACCTGTCCCGGATAGAGGCAGTGCGGCGGCAGCTGCCCATTCTCTCCGCCCGCCGGGAAGATTTATACCAGTTGCGGGAGCGATAAAGCAGAGGGCTCCATTTTCCGAAAAAAATTGAAACAGCGGGAACGATTGAATCGTTCCCGCTGTTTATTTTAAGACACAGCGCACAAAGCAAGCCCCTGGCAAAAACGGAGGGCCGCGCTTTGTTTAAATCTCGTAGTCCACGGCCACGCGGTCCGTGCGGATGGCCTTACACAGGGCCGACACCGCTTGGTGCCGGGGGTCGTTTTTATACGTCTCCAGCGCCGCCAAATCGGCAAACTCCGACACCAGCACCGCGTCGTAGTTCCCCGTCCCCACATTGCACGCCACCTCCGAGGAGAGAAGCTGGGGAATGACCCCCTGCAAGCCCCGCAGGCCGTCCAAAAAGTGGGTCTGCTCCGCCTGGGTATCGGGGCGGAACTTCCACATCACAATATGTCGTATCATCGGCGGCTGTTGTAGGCGGCGATGCCTTTTCCCAGGATTTCCATGGCCCGGGCCAAATCCGTCTGGTTGAGGATGTAGGCCAGGCGCACCTCGTCCCGGCCCTTGCCCGGTGTGCCGTAGAAGCCCTCGCCGGGGGCAAACATGACGGTTTCGCCCCCATCCTCAAACTCCTCCAGCAGCCAGAGCTGGAATTTGTCCGTGTCGTCCACGGGGAGCTTTGCCATGATGTAAAACGCGCCCTTGGGGCACTCGCAGACCACGCCGGGGATTTTTTTCAAGCCTGCCATGCAGACGTCCCGGCGATTTTTATACTCCTCCCGAACCGCCGCGAAATACGCAGGGTCCACGGTATACAGCGCGGCGGCACCCATCTGGTCCAGCGTGGCGGAGCACAGACGGCCCTGGCAGAGCTTCATGGCCTGGCCAATCAGCCCCTGATTCCGGGAAATCAGCACGCCCACGCGCCCGCCGCAGGCGGAGAAGCGCTTGGACACGGAGTCGATGAGGACGACATTTTCCGCCACATCCTCAAATTCCGCCATGGAGGCCAGCTTTTCGCCGCCATAGACAAACTCGCGGTACACCTCGTCGCTGATGAGGAAGAGGTCGTGCTCCTTGGCGATGTCCGCCATCAGGCGCATCTCCTCCGCCGTGAGCACCGCGCCGGTGGGGTTGCCGGGGTTGGTAATCAAAATGGCCCGGGTGTGGGCGTTGATCAGCGGCTCAATCCGGCTGCGCTGGGCGTAGCGATAGCCCTCCTCCGCCGTGGTGGGGATGGGGCGGATGGCGGCGCCGGTGGTGGCGACGAAGGTGTGGTAATTGGGGTAAAACGGCTCGGGAATCAGAATTTCGTCGCCGTCGTCCAGAATGCAGGTCAGGGCCATTTGCAGTGCCTCACTGCCGCCGCTGGTGGCCAGAATATTCTCCGTGGAAAAATGGATGCCCAGTTGGTCATAATAGGTTTTCACCGCGTCCAGATAGGCCGGGATTCCGGGGGCGGGGGCGTACGCCAGCACGGGCTGGCGAAAGCCCTTCACCGCGTCAAAAAAAGCGGGAGGCGTTTCAATGTCCGGCTGACCGATATTGAGATGATAGACGCTGCGGCCCTTTGCTACCGCCGCCACCTCATAAGGCAGGAATTTCCGCATGGGGGAAAGTCCGCATTGCTCAATTTTACTGGAAAATTTCATAACGTTGGCCTCCTTGAAAACCAATTTGGTTTTTTCTTTGTTTTATTGTAACACCTGCCCCCGCCATGTCAACCGCTTTTCTCTCACAGGGGGTAGGACAAAACTTCCGATAATTTCCGTTCTTTTCTCAGGGCTTTTGGGCATTTTTCAGCGATGGGTACGTCCGGGCTTTTTCGACACACTGAAACGCGTGATATTCGCCCCTGTGCCGCCTATGGGCGGAGGCTCCGGCGCGTTTTGTGCGCTAGAGCGTGAAAGTGGGGCCTCATCGGCCCCCTTTCACACAATCCCCCGATTCCTGCCGCAACGCATTATGGTTGATCGACGCGCTGTGGCAGCCGCCGGTTTCAATTTTATCTTCTCTCAAAAGGGCACGTCGTCCATGTCCTCCGGCTCCGGCAGGGCGCTGCTCTCCGGCAGCTTGCCGCCCTGCATTTGCAATTCCTGCCAACGCTCCCGGGTAATGAGCATCTGCCGGGGCTTGGAGCCCTCAAAGGGGCCTACGATGCCCCGCTCCTCCATCTGGTCCACCAGACGGGCGGCCCGGGAATAGCCCAGCTTTAAGCGGCGCTGAAGCATGGAGACGGAGGCCTGTCCGGTTTCCAGCAGGACCTCCACCGCGGCGGGCAGCAGCTCGTCGCAGTCGTCCACGGACGTCTCGGCATTGGAACTGCCCTTTCCGCCGCCTTTTTCCTTCTCCTGAAGTGTCTCCTCGATTTTGGCAATGACCTCGTCGGAATAATGGGCCTCGCCGGTCTGCTTGACAAAGCTGACCACCTGCTCAATTTCCTCCGGCGAGATGAAGCAGCCCTGCACCCGGGTGGGCTTGCCGGCCCCTAGCGGTGCGTAGAGCATATCGCCCTTGCCCACCAGTTTTTCCGCGCCCTGGGTATCCAAAATGATGCGGGATTCCAGAGAGGAGGCCACGGCGAAGGCGATGCGGCTGGGGATATTGGCCTTCATCAGGCCGGTGATCACGTCCGCCGAGGGGCGCTGGGTGGCGATGACCAG
>JAVVPH010000105.1:1338-6294 GCA_036655835.1 Oscillibacter sp. | reverse complement strand
GGTGATCGGTGCTGTACGGGTTCTTCTTGAACTCAAAATCCGTGGCATACCCGCCGCCCATTCGCTCCAGTAACCGTCGATAATTTTCATACTGAAACTCCTAACAAAGCTTTACGGATATGGAATACAGCTGAAGCTGCAAAACAGTCCTGTTTTGCAGCCCCAAAGAGCAATGCTGCTCTTTGGGCAAGTACCAACATTCCCGTATGGGACAGAGCCTGGACTGCCCCATCCAATGGGAGCAAACGTCCGTATGGGCTACCAGGGGGTAGCCCTCCTCGCCCACTGCGTTGTAAATTGGGGCGGGATGACATTCGGCACCTCACCCACCATGGTACAAGCCGTGATACTCATCGCCCACGCCAGATACACTGCCATGATAAGCAAATTATATTACACACAATTCGGGAACCTCTGCATCAATCCCTTTAGGCTAACACCCCCCCTGGTGCCGTAAATTCTTATCGCCGCAAATTTCCACCCTATTTTTTCCATATTTTCTATCCTTTTCCTTATGATAGCACCTGGGGTGACTGATGAAAGGGTCGTGAGACAGGCGCGGCAACGCATGCAATGCACCTTGACAGAACTGTATGGATGAAATATACTGGAAGAAATATTGAAATTATGCCAAAATTTGCACAATTTTAAATAATGTCTGCTGAACAAAGCGAAAACGCAGTTGTATCCATATACTTCCAACTGCTTTCCCTTTGTTCAGGCGCAAGCTTTTTGAGCGAATTTGCTCAAATGGCTTGCTCTTGCCTGTACGGCGTGTGTCCGCACAGCCAAGCAGACAGTGATCAATGCATCTGGGGCTGTAAAACAGTCCTGTTTTGCAACCCCAAAGAGCAAATTTTGCTCTTTGGGCAAATGCGCTTCGCAAAGCGCATTTGTTCAGTGGACATTACATACTGCCCGCTGTGAAAGACGCTTTGCAAGGAGCGCGGAGGAAGGTGAGGACGTTGCCATCTTACATTGTCACCCGGGGCATTGTCCTGCGGGAGACGGAGACCAAGGAGACAGACAAAATTTTGACCCTCCTCACCCATGATTTGGGAAAAATTTCGGTTATCGCCCGGGGTGTCCGGCGAAAAAGCTGCCGCTTCGCGGCGGCGGCCCAGTCCTTGGCCTACTCCGAGCTGACACTTTATCAAAAGGGCGACTGGTATTATCTCAACGAGGGGTCCACCCTGGAATTATTTGCCGAACTGCGCCAGGACTTGGACCGCCTGTCTCTGGGCTTTTACTTCGCGGAGCTGACGGAGGCCGTCACCGGGGAGGAACCGGCCCCGGAGCTGTTGCGCCACCTGCTCAACGGCCTGTACGCCTTGGGAAAGCTGAAGAAGGACCCCGCGCTGGTGAAGGCTGCTTTTGAACTGAAGCTGCTGTGTCTGGCGGGCTACGAGCCGTTGGTGGAGGACTGCGGGGTCTGCGGCAATCCCCACCCGGCGGAACCCCTGCTGGACGTGGCCCGGGGCGTGCTGCGCTGCCGCGCCTGCGGTGGCAAGGGAAGCGGCTTGCCCCTGTGCCCGGACTCCCTGGCGGCACTGCGCCGCATTGTGTACGGCGACCCCAAACGGCTGTATTCCTTCGCCCTGCCCCCGGACGCGTTACACCGCCTGTCTGCGGCGGCGGAGGCCTTCCTCGCCGCCCAGTTGGAGCGGGGCTTTCGCACCTTGGATTTTTACCGCAGTTTATAGAACATAGCGGCAAGGGGTAAAATGGGGTGGCCCCGTCGAATTCGGGAAAAAGCAAATACATTTTGTAGTATTTGAGTGAAAAGATACATTGAGGATAATAGTATGAGCGAATTATTTGAAAAATCCATCCGCACCTTGGAGCTGCCCCGGGTGCTGACGTTGCTGAGCGAGCAGGCCGTCAGTGCCGAGGCGAAGGACCGGGCCTTGCGGCAGCGGCCCTTGACGGAGGTGGAGGAGGTCCTGCGCCTGCAGGACCAGACCGACGCGGCCCGGGGGATGATTGGGCTTCACGGCAGTCCGTCCTTCTCCGGCGTGAAGCCGGTGGGGGAGGCATTGCAGCGGGCGGACCGGGGCGGGGCGCTGAACCCCCGGGAGCTGCTCATCATTGCGGATTTGCTGTCTGCGGCCCGGCGAACCAAGGAGTCCTTCAACGGCGACAGCAACGAAAAAACCGTGATTGACCACCTGTTTCTCTCCCTCCACGGCAACCGTTTTTTGGAGGAGAAAATCAAGCGGGATATTCCCGACGAGGACACCATCGCCGATGCCGCCAGCAGTGAATTGGCGGATATTCGCCGCCATATGCGCATTGCCCAGGCGAAAACCCGGCAGATTTTGCAGAAAATCATCTCCTCCCCCAGCTACTCCAAAATTTTGCAGGAAACCATCATCACCCAGCGGGACGGCCGCTTTGTGGTGCCGGTAAAATCCGAGCACAGAAGCGAAATGCCCGGCCTGGTCCACGATATTTCATCATCAGGTGCCACGCTGTTTGTGGAGCCCATGGGGGTGGTGCAGGCCAACAACGAGTTCATCGAGCTAGAGGCCAAGGAGCGCAAGGAAATCGAGCGGATTTTGGCGGAGCTGTCCGCCGAGGCCGCCCTCCACCGGGAGGATATCCAGTGGGATTACGAGGCCTTGGTGCAGTTGGATTTGATTTTTGCCCGGGGGCAGCTGTCCTATCAAATGGACGCGGTGCGGCCGGAAATCAAGCGCAACGGCAGCATTTCCCTCCGCCGCGCCCGGCATCCGCTGCTGCCTGCCAAATGCGCTGTCCCCATCGACTTGACCCTGGGGGACACCTTCGATACCCTGGTCATCACCGGCCCCAACACCGGCGGCAAAACCGTCAGTCTCAAGACCCTGGGTCTGCTGACGCTGATGGCCCAGTGCGGACTGCACATTCCGGCGGGCAGCGGCAGCGCGGTGTCGGTGTTTGAGCGGGTGCTGGCGGACGTGGGAGACGAGCAGAGCATCGAGCAGAATTTGTCCACCTTTTCCGCCCATATGGTCAATATCGTCCACATTTTGGAGGAGGCGGACAGCCGCAGTCTTATTTTATTCGACGAACTGGGGGCGGGCACCGACCCGGTGGAGGGCGCGGCACTGGCCATCGCCATCATTGAGCACGTCCGCCGGGCCGGGGCAAAAATCGCGGCCACCACCCACTATGCAGAGCTGAAAACCTTTGCCATGACCACGGCGGGGGTGGAGAACGCCTCCTGCGAATTTGATGTGGAAACCCTCTGCCCCACCTATCGTCTCCTCATCGGCATCCCCGGCAAGTCCAACGCCTTTGCCATCTCCAAGCGCCTGGGTCTGCCGGAGGCGGTCATCGAAACCGCCCGGGAGCAAATGTCCGGCGAGAGCGTCCGTTTTGAGGATGTGCTCTCCCAATTGGAGGCCAAGCGGCAGGCACTGGAAAAAAAGCAGATTGAAATTGACCGCCTGCTTTTACAGCGGGAGGAGGATGCCCGCCGGGGCCGGACGTTCCGGGAGCAGATGGAAAAAGCCAAGGAAACCGCCCGCAGCCGGGGCGAGGCCGAGGCCAAGCGGATTTTGCGGGATGCCCGGGCCGCCGCAGACGAGGCCTTTGCGGAGCTGGCGGAAATGCGCAGGCAACAGGCCTCCCAGGAGCGGATGGAAAACGCCAACGAGGCCCGGTCCGAGCTGCGGCGCAAGCTCAACGAGGCAGAGGCCGCCCTCTCCACCCGGGACGAGGAGCAAGAGCCGATTCCCGCCCCCAGCCGCCCCATTCGCCAGGGCGATTTTGTGGAGCTGCCCGGCGTGCGGACGGCGGCGGAGGTGGTGTCCGTGGGGAAGGACGGCAGCCTGCAATTAAAGGCCGGGTCCATGAAAATGAAGGCCCGGGCCGGCGAGGTGCGGCTCATTGAGGACGGGGAGTACCGGGGTAAAAAATCCACCGTCACCGTCCGGCAAAATGCCGACCAACAACTGCGCACCCTGTCCGCCGCGGCGGCGGAGGTGGATATCCGTGGCATGGAGAGCATCGAGGCGGAGAGCGTGGTGGAAAACTTCCTCTCCAGTGCCGTGATGGGACGGCTGGAAACCGTCACCATCATCCACGGCAAGGGCACCGGCGTTTTGCGCAAGACCGTGCAGGACGTCCTGCGGCGCAATAAGGCCGTCAAATCCTTCCGCCTGGGCATTTACGGCGAGGGCGAAAACGGCGTCACCATCGCCACCATGAAATAAAAAAAGGGGGGCCAAGCATGCAAAATCTGCCACGGCAATTTCACATCCATTGCGTTCCCGGCGACGTGGGCCGCTACTGCATTCTCCCCGGTGACCCGGGCCGCGTGCCCCAGATCGCCGCCCTGTTGGAGAACGCCCATCCCGTGGCGCAAAACCGGGAATTTACCACCTGGACCGGCACGCTGTTGGGGGAAACCGTCACCGTCTGCTCCACCGGCATCGGCGGCCCCTCCGCCTCCATCGCCATGGAGGAGCTGCACAACTGCGGCGCGGATACCTTCCTCCGCACCGGCACCTGCGGCGGAATCGATTTAAACGTCCGCTCCGGCGACATTGTGGTGGCCACCGGCGCGGTCCGCTACGAGCACACCAGCTTGGAATACGCCCCCATCGAGTTTCCGGCGGTGGCGGATTGGGATGTCACCAATTGTCTCGCCCAGGCTGCAAAGGCCCTGGGCTTGCCCCTGCATATCGGCGTGGTCCAGTGCAAGGACAGCTTTTACGGTCAGCACAGCCCTGCCGCCTCCCCGGTTTCCTACGAATTGCAGGCAAAATGGGAGTCCTGGAAGCGTCTGGGGGTCAAGGCCAGCGAAATGGAATCCGCCGCGCTGTTTGTGGTGGCGGCGGCCTTGGGCTGCCGGTGCGGGTCCTGCTTCCATGTGATTTGGAATCAGGAGCGGGAGGCCGCCGGTCTGGACCAAACCATGAGCGAGGATACCAGCGCCTCCGTCCGGGTGGCGGTGGAGGGCCTCAAGCG
>JAVVPH010000105.1:0-1238 GCA_036655835.1 Oscillibacter sp. | reverse complement strand
TATGTCATCTCCACGCCGCAGTCGGCAAACGAGTCCCGCAGATACTCCCCCAAGTCCCAGCGGACGGTTAAAAAATCCTCCGGCGTGGTCCAGCAGTAGAGGGTGTATTCAATGGAGCTGTCGCCGTAGGCCGTGAGATGTACCGAGGGCGCAGGGTCGTCCAGCAGATGCTTCGTGCAGCGAAAGGCCATGGCGCAGGCTTTTTTTACGGTATCGGTGGGCGCGTCGTAGGAGGCGTGAATCACCTGACTCACCCGGCGGCGGCCCAGGGTGGAATAGTTGATCATTTTGGAGCTGGCCAATTCCTTGTTGGGCAGCATCACCAGCAGCCCGTCCAGCGTCACCAGCTTGGTGTGGTTCAGCGTAATTTCGGACACCGTGCCGGAGGTGCCGGAAACCTCCACATAATCCCCCAGAGAAAATGGGTGGGAGGAGAGAATCACCAGTCCCCCGGCCACATTCCCCAAAATATCCTCCGCCGCCAAGGTGACGCCCAGAGAGCCGACGGACAGCAGTGCCACCAGCGACGTCACCGGCACCCCCAGACTGTCAATGACGATCAGGGCGGTGACCAGATAGAGAATCAGCTTGAGGGCGGCCAGGATATATTTGCGGATGCGTTCATCCAGGGACGCTTTTCCCAGCAGACGGCGCAGCAGCTTGACGGTCAAATGGGTCACCAACAGGCAGATGAGCAGTGTCAGCCCGGAGGAGCACAGCCTCCCCAGAGAAAAATCTCCGATTTTTAAAGCGGCCAATTCAGAAAATGACATGGCACAGCCTCCCTTGTATGATAAAATAAGCTGTCTCTATTTTAACCGATTGGCAGGGGCAATGTCAATCAGCAGGGGAGGGGTGAGAGAAAACCGCATACCACCTATCAAGAAAAGCGATAGCCCATTGCATAAGATTGGTACTAACACGTTTTTACCGCGAAATGCTATACTAATGCACAGAGAAGAGAAAAGAGAAATGGCGAAAATTATGCAATAAGACGAACGGAAAAACCAGTTGGTAGAAAAACAGTGAATGAAAGAGGAGGACATTATTTTTATGGACAACACTCTGAACAAAAAGGGCAGCGGGCTTGCGTTGCTTCCATTCCTAATTTTCATCGCGATTTATCTGGGTGCCGGCCTTATTTTGCAGGCACAGGGCGTGGAAATGGCATTCTATCAGTTCCCCTCCGTGACGGCAATGTTCATCGCCGTGTTGGCGGCGTTCTGCATGGGAAAAGA
>JAVVPH010000104.1:598-6341 GCA_036655835.1 Oscillibacter sp. | reverse complement strand
ACTATTTAACTTTCATTTTCAAGAGTAAAATAGCGAAAACTAAAAATATTTTCCTTATTTTTGCAGTGCATTTTATTTTACTTGCATTTCAGGGGGGCGGAGGCGAAAAAACCGGACGGCTGACAGCCGCCCGGTTAAAATGAGAAGGGGAGGGGTGCCCCGACACTGCTGGGGGTCCATGCGCGCCCCGGCGGAGCGGCTCATAGCTGTGACAGCGTCTCCCCGATGGGCTGGGTGATGACCAGTCCCGCGGGTACGTCCCGGGCCACAGCGGATTTGTTGATGAGGACCAAATGGCGGCCCCGGAAGTAATTGATGAGGCCTGCCGCCGGATATACGTTCAGGGATGTGCCGCCGATGATGAGCAGATCCGCACTGGAAATGGCCTCCACGGCGGCATTTAGGATGGCGCTGTCCAGCCCCTCCTCGTACAGCACCACATCCGGCTTCACCCGTCCGCCGCAGGTGCAGCGGGGGATGCCCTCGCCGCAGCGCACAAACTCCATGTCGTAAAATTTTCCACAGCGCTCACAGTAGTTCCGCAGCACGCTGCCGTGGAGCTCTAAAACCCTTTGACTGCCGGCGGCTTGGTGAAGGCCGTCGATATTTTGGGTGACGATGGCTGTGAGTTTGCCCGCCTGCTCCCACTGGGCCAGCTTGCGGTGGGCGGCGTTGGGCCGGGCCTGGGGGCAGAGAAGCTTGGCCCGGTAGAAACGAAAAAATTCCTCCGGCTTGCTTTCGTAGAATGTATGGCTTAAAATAGTCTCCGGCGGATAGTCGTACTGCTGGTGATACAGCCCGTCGGTACTGCGGAAATCCGGGATGCCGGACTCCGTGGACACGCCGGCCCCGCCGAAAAAGACGAGACGCTCGCTGGCCTCCACCCAATCCTTGAGCTTGCGAACCGTTTCTTCCATGACGCTGCCTCCATTTCTGTTTTTTATAAGGAGATACGCAAGATGAATGTTCAAATTTTTGGCACGGCCAAGTCCTTTGACACCAAAAAAGCGGAGCGCTGGTTTAAGGAGCGCCGCATCAAGGTTCAGTATATCGACTTGCCCTCTAAGGGATTATCCCCCCGGGAGTACCAATCCGTCAAGCAGAACGTGGGCTTTGAGGCCCTGGTAAACACCAAATGCCGGGCCTACGAGGAATTATTTATGGCCTATATCACCCCCGACGCCCAGGAGGAAAAGCTGTTGGCCTACCCGGTGCTGTTCGCGGCCCCCATCGTCCGCAACGGAAAAGCCGCCACCGTGGGCTATCACCCGGAGGTCTGGGAAACTTGGGAATGAGGCGGCAGGGAAGCTTTGCCCATTTTTGTATATACTACTGCCCAGAGGCAAAATCAAGACAAAATGGAGAGAGGAGGGGGCCGTTTGGCGCATTTTAATTTGCGGACGCTGCCGAAAAATCGCTTTTTGCGGGGCATTTATCTGATGGTACAGCGGTATCTGCGGCACAATGTGGGCTTGCAGAGCGCCGCGCTGGCGTTTTATCTGCTGTTCACGATTTTCCCGTTTTTGATTTTTGTCAGTGCGCTGCTGGGTCTGCTGCAACTGGATGTGGTTGCCATTTTGGCGGATTTGGGCGAGCTGCTGCCCCGGGAGGTGGTGGACTTTGTGGGGGTGTATCTGCGCTACGTGGGGGAGAACTCCAATTTGCAGCTGCTGCTGTTCGGCCTGTTTTTCTCCATCTATTTCCCCATGCGGGCCACCAATTCCCTGATGCGGGCGACCCGGACGGCCTACCACCTGGGGCCGCCCCGGGGGCCGATTCGCCACACCATCAAAACCCTGCTCTACACCGTGCTGCTGATGCTGACCATCGCCCTGACGCTGACGCTTTTGTCCGTGGGGGAGAGTATGCTCAGCTACGCCATCGCCCATTTCGGCCTGCCGCCCTTTGTGGCCCGGCTGTGGACTGCCCTGCGCTTCCCGGTGGTGGCGGCCATGGCGTTTTTCGCGCTGCTTTGCCTGTACGCCCTGGCCCAGGACAGCCGCAAGCCCTGGTGGAATGTCTGGCCCGGGGCCCTGGCGGCGTTGGCGGCGTGGATGGGCCTGTCCCTGTGCTACACGCTGTATGTGGAGAACATCGCCAATTACTCCCTGCTGTACGGCTCCATCGGCACGGTGATTGTGCTGTTGATTTGGCTCTATATGAGCGCCGCCACCCTGATCATGGGCGCGGAATTAAACGGAACCATCCTCTCCCTGCGCAAGGACGCGCCGGAATGGGAGCTGGAAGAAATCTAAGACCATTCCGGGGAAGAGCGTCTGCAAAATGGCCCTCTGGCGCGGGGGCGGCGGGGAAAATTCCCCCTCCGCCCTCGTGTTTTCTTTCCCCAGTCTTTTCTTTACTTTGCTGGGTAAATGCGCTAGAATAACACATAATTAGAAAATTGTCAGTGGAAAGGATGAATGTATTTGATGGAAACAAAATTGCGGGAATATGCCGCCCTTTTGATTCGGGTGGGCCTGAACGTGCAGCCCGGCCAGACGCTGGTGCTCTCCGCCCCGGTGGAGTGCGCGGAATTTGCCCGGATGTGCGCGGCGGAGGCCTACGACGCGGGCTGTCGCGAGGTGGTGATGAACTGGCACGACGATGCCTTGGGCCGGATGAAATATCTCCGGGCCGACGAGTCCGCCTTTGACACCGTCCCCCTGTGGCGGCGGCATTTTTTCAATGACTACGCCTTGGAGGGCGCGGCCTATCTGGCCATTTCCGCCTCCGACCCGGAAAATTTGAAGGGCGTGGAGTCCGGGCGTATCGTCCGGGCGCAGCAGGCCTCCGGCAAGGCCCTGCGGGACTTTGACCGCTTGCAGATGTGCGGCGGCTTCCCCTGGTGCATCGCCTCCATCCCCATTCCCGCCTGGGCCAAGCGGGTGTTTCCCGATGTGGACGAAGCCGCCGCCATGGAGCGGCTGTGGGACGCGATTTTCGCCGCGGTGCGCATCAACGGAGACGGCAAATGCGTGGAGCGCTGGCAGACCCATATTGACACCCTGGGCCAGCGGCTGGAAAAGCTCAACGCCCTGCATTTCAAGAGCCTGCACTATCAAAACGCCCTGGGCACGGACCTGACGGTGGCCTTGCCGGAGGACCATGTCTGGGAGGCGGGGAACGACGTGACCCTCTCGGGCCAGAGCTATATCGCCAATATGCCCACGGAGGAGCTGTTTACCTCCCCCCTCAAAACCGGGGTCAACGGCGTGGTGTACGCCTCCATGCCCCTGGTGAACGACGGCAATATCATCAATGACTTCCACTTCGTGGTGCGAGAGGGCAAAATTGTGGAGGCCCACGCCAAGCGGGGAGAGGAGTCGCTGAAAGCCGCCATCTCCGTGGACGAGGGGGCCTGCTACTTCGGCGAGGTGGCCCTGGTGCCCTACGATTCCCCCATCTCCAACCAGAAAATTCTGTTTTACAACACCCTCTTTGACGAAAACGCCGCCTGCCACATCGCCTTTGGCGAGGCATATCCCTGCCTGGTCGGCGGGCAGAAAATGACCAAGGACGAGTTGAAGGCCCACGGCCTCAACGACTCCATCACCCACGTGGATTTCATGGTGGGGACCGGGGACCTGTCCATCGTGGGCACCACCCAAGACGGCCGGGAAATTCCCGTGTTTGTGAACGGCAATTTTGCGGAGGGATTTTAAGGAACCTCTGCATCAATCCCGCCGCAGGTCTAGGCGGCATCTTTTCCGTCTGGGCATCGCCAAAAACCCTTGCAATACGTCAGTATTCTTGTGGGATTTTTGCGCAAGCTGACAAAAAATCTCAAAATTTGACTGCGCAATGCCGCGCATAGAATTGCGCGGTGTTGCCTTGAGAAAAGAGGAAGAACCATGGATTATACAAAAAGAACCTTCGGTCCGGAGCAGATGATTGCCGAGGGGGCCGTGGTGGTGGGAGACGTGACCCTGGGCCGGAATGTGAGCGTGTGGTATCACGCGGTGCTCCGGGGGGACGAGGGCCCCATCACCGTGGGGGACAACACCAGTATTCAGGAATTTTCCATGCTGCACGAGCGCACGGTGGTGGGAAAAAACTGCACCATCGGCCACAATGCCATGGTCCACGGCTGCACCCTGGGCGATAACGTGCTCATCGGCATGGGGGCCATTCTCTTAAACGGCGCCCGCATCGGGGACAACTGCATTGTGGGTGCCGGGGCGCTGGTCACCGGCAAAATGGACGCCCCAGCCGGGTCCATGATTTTAGGCAGTCCCGCCAAGGTGGTCCGCCCCCTGACGGAGGCGGAAATTGCGGGCAACCGACTCTCTACGGCGGAATATCTCCGCTTGTCAGAGGATTACCGGAGGGGCTAAGCCCGGAAAGTGAGACAGAGCCTATGGACTGGAACAAACAAACCGTCCGACAAACCGTCCGCAGCTTGCTGTTGGTGGTTTGCGGCGGCATCGTGTTTTACTCGCTGGTGCAAAACCCGGCCCGTATGATGCAGGCGCTGAAATGGGTGCTGGGCATTTTGGCCCCCTTCCTGTTGGGCGGGGCCATTGCCTTCGTGCTGAATGTGCCCATGCGGGCCATTGAGCGGCACCTGTTTCCCAAATCCCGGCGGGGGGGCAAGCTGCGCCGCCCACTGGCACTGCTGCTGGCACTGGTGTGCGTGTGTGGGGTGCTGATCACCGCGTCCTTTGTCATCGGACCGAATCTGCGGGATGCCGCCATGTCGGTCATCCGCCAAATTCCCGCCGCGTGGGAGCGGACCATGGTGTGGCTGGAGAGCCTGACGGTCTACCTGCCCCAATTGCAGGAGTATATCGCCCAGTGGGACATCAATTGGAACCAACTTACCGCCAAGGCCGTCAGTATGCTCCAGACATGGGGAACGGGGCTGATTTCCTCCGGCGGCGGGCTGATTGGCGGCGTGGTCAGCGGCGTGAGCACCTTTATCATCGGCCTGATTTTTTCCTTTTACATCCTGCTGCAAAAAGAAAAACTGAGCCGTCAGGGCCGCCAGTGCGTCTACGCCCTGCTGCCGGAGCGGCGGGGGGACCAGGCCCTGGGCGTCATGACCCTGGCGGAGCGGACCTTCAGCAGCTTTCTCTCCGGCCAGTGCCTGGAGGCCGTGATTTTGGGGACGCTGTTCGTCATTTCCATGAGCATTTTTCGCATTCCCTACGCGCTGTTGGTGGGCGTGCTGATCTCCCTTTCCGCCCTCATTCCCATTGTGGGCGCGTTCATCGGCTGTGGTGTGGGCACGCTGCTCATCGCCATCGAGGACCCGTGGAAGGCCTTGATGTTTATTGTGCTGTTTTTAGTACTGCAACAGATTGAGGGAAATTTAATCTATCCCAACGTGGTGGGCTCCTCCGTGGGTCTGCCCTCCATTTGGGTGCTGTTCGCCGTCACCATGGGCGGAAAACTCATGGGCGTGGCGGGAATGCTTTTCTTCATCCCGCTGTGCTCGGTGCTGTATGCGCTGTTCCGGGGCTTTGTGAAGCTGCGGCTGCAAAACCGCGGCGTTCCGCCGGAAAAATGGAACGGAAAAAGCACGCCGCCGGACAAACCAACCTGATCCCGGAAATCCGCATCCGACGAAGGCCGGGTGCGGATTTTTTGCCGGGAAGGAGTGGGACAGGACGAAAACCTACACGGGAGACGGCGGCGAAAAAATTGACGTACTTGTCAGCGGCCCGGGTCTGTGCTATCTTATTACTATTATAATGTCCACTGAACAAATGCACTTTGCGAAGTGCATTTGCCCAAAGAGCAA
>JAVVPH010000104.1:0-588 GCA_036655835.1 Oscillibacter sp. | reverse complement strand
TACAACTGCGTTTTTGCTTTGTTCAGCAGACATTATTATAACCCGATGAAAAACCCAATGGGAGACGGCGGCCCGGGAAACCAGCGGCAGGTCCGCCCTCCGGGGAATATCCGGGGCGGAAACGCTGCCCCCTGCGTCCCGCCGCCTGCCGGGGGGAAGAGCGCAATCAGAAAAAGGAGGCGTTGCCCATGAAGTTGAACGCGAAACGGACCATTTTGGTGGGCTTCGCATTTCTCTCCATCTGCGCGTTTTGGCAGATGTACAACAGCGTCATCCCCCTGATACTCACCAACACCTTCCACCTCAACGAGGCGTGGTCCGGCGTGATTATGGCGGCGGACAATGTGCTGGCGCTGTTTTTGCTGCCGCTGTTTGGTGCGCTGTCGGACCGCTGCCGCTCCCCTTGGGGCCGGCGGAAGCCCTTTTTGCTGTGGGGCACCGCCGGGGCGGTGCTGCTGATGCTGCTGTTACCCGCACTGGACAACAGCTATGCCGCCGCGCCTGCCGTGTGGAAGGCCGGGGCCTTCATCGGCGTGCTGGCCTGTCTGCTCATCACCATGAGCGCCTCCCGCTCCCCGGCGGTGGCAC
>JAVVPH010000103.1:0-6343 GCA_036655835.1 Oscillibacter sp. | reverse complement strand
AAAGATAGTGTGAAAGAAAACCGTCAGGGTTTTCTTTCACGTTGAGCGAAGCGGAGAGTCCGCCCGCAGGCGACGGTGCCGAAGGCACCGCTCCAAAAAGAAAGAACAGTCCGAAGACTGTTCTTTCTTTTTGGAGCGGGCAACGAGACTCGGACTCGCTTCCCGGCATCCCACAAATGGCTGCGGCCATTTGTGGGAACCCTGCCCGACCTCCATTTTATGCGCCTGCGGCGCGGCGGTGGAGGTAGCGGGGAAAAATTGGAGCGGGCAACGAGACTCGGACTCGCTACCTCCACCTTGGCAAGGTGGCGCTCTACCAGATGAGCTATGCCCGCGAGACAAGGAGTATTCTAACAAACCTTTGTCTCCTTGTCAACCCTTTTTGGCCAGATTCTCCCCTAAAATTTTATGGCTGAATTTTTGGCAGCATGGTTTGCTGGATTCCGGTGGGCGACTGGGGCAGCTGCGGCTCCGCCGGCGGCACCAGCAAAAATTCAATCAGCCCCACTTCTCCCCCGGCGGGATAGTAGGAAACCGTCCAGGGCGGCGTGTTTTGCAAGTCCCGGGCCTCCCGCAGGGCGGTCACCAGTTCGCTCACCCGGGCGGGGGACTGGTCGTTCCAGTAGCCGATGCGCACCGCCAGCTCCGTGCCCCCTGCCTCCAGCGCGGCATCCAGTAAACTGGACAGCGCCTCGGTGCTGGTGGCGTTCACCACGGCTTGAATCTGCTCCGCTGTGCGGCGGTAGCCGATTTGAATACTCACCTCGTAGTAGCCCCGCTGGGCGGTGCTGGCAGAGGTGATGTACTCCACGGCGTAGGCCCCCATGGGCGTTTCCTGCTGGGTTTCCGTGGCGGCTTTTTCCAGAGCCTCCGCCGCCGCCAAATCGTCCGCCACATTGTATAGGCGCAGTGTGGCCGTCTCCGTGTGCTGACCAATCAGCAGCAGCAGGTCGTTGACAATGTCCTGGTAGTTCTCCGCCCGCAGTGTGCCGGCGGCCTCGCTCTCCCAAAACTTGCTGCTGTGAGGCTCCATGGTGCTGTATTGCCGCTCCAAAAGGCCGGAACAGCCCGTCAGCAGCAGGCAGGCCAACAGCGCCGACAGCATTTTTTTCACAGGCGGTTCCCCCTTGTTGCAAAAAATTTAAGGCAACATATTTTTGTGCGGGATGGCGAAACATCTGCAAGGAAGCCCTTGGCAAAGGCCGAAGTGTGCTCTGTGCCGGGCTGCCTTAAAACCCCAGGTCCTCGTTGATGAGGACAATTTCCGTCTCCATCCCCATCATCGGCTCCCACAGCACCGTCAGCGCCCGGCAGATGCGCTCTGGGCTTTTGCAGTCGTAGCAGCGATCGCCCTTGATGGCGCAGGGGGTGTTCTTGCCCAACCGCTTGGCGTTTTGGGGGGCGGCGATGTTCCGCGCCCGCCAGAGGGCCTCCTCATAGCTGGGGGCAATTTTGTTTTTGCCCACCACAAAATACACCTTCTCGTGACCAAACAGGGTGGACGCCACCCGGTTGCCCGCACCGTCGATGTTGATCAGCTCGCCGCTTTCCGCCAGAGCGTTGGCGGAGGACAGATACACCTGGGCGGCGGCGGCCTCTGCGTGCGTCCCCCCCTCCCAGTGCCAGGCAACCTGGTTGTGGCCGGACAGCCGGTCATACAGCCCCAGGGTCTTGAGGGTCATTGACCCGCCAAAGCCCACGGTTTTCCCGTCAATTTTTCCGTCCAGATAGGCGGCGGCCTCCGCCCCCCTGTCAAAAATCACGGCGGTGAAGCCTCGCTCCACCAGGGATGCGGCGGTTTTTTGTAAATCGGCCATGGTCACAGCTCCTCTTTTCGATATTCCCCGAAGCCCTCGCCCAGTACGTCGTGGGCATCGCAGACGATGAGAAAGGCCCCGGCATCCACGTCGTGGACGGTGTGTTTGATCTGCACAATTTGTTTTTGCTTAAAGGCCACCAACAGCACCCGCTTTTCAAGGCCGGTGAAGGCCCCCTCGGCGTGAAGCAGGGTGACACCTCGGTCAAAGTCCAAAATCGCGTCGGCAATCTCCCGCCAGCGGTCGGAGATGACGTAGGCCACCTTGGAGGTGTCCAGACCGTACAGCACCGTGTCCATCACCTTGGTGGACACAAACAGGGACACCAGGCCGTACAGCGCCGGCTCTATCCGTCCAAAGGCCACCGCCACCAGCAGCAGCACCACAAAATCGGGGATCAACAGCAGCTTACCCAGGGGGAGCCAGGGAAATTTCAGCTTCAGCAGCCGGGCCACCACGTCGGTGCCGCCGGTGGTGGCGCCCTGGGTGAACACCATGCCCAGGCCCAGACCCATCATGGCCCCGCCGCAGAGACTGGCCAGCATGGGGTCCATGGGGGCGAAGGTGTGGAAGGCGGCGATGGCATCAATGGCCAAGGAGCTGACGGCCATGGAAAACAGGGAGGAAATCAGCATATGCCGGCCCAGAAAGCGCCAGCCCGCGATGAACAGCGGAACGTTCAGCGCAAAGGCCGCCACGCCCACCGGCGCGAGGGGCACCAGTGCGTTGACCACCTGGGCAAGACCGGTGACCCCCGCCAGACCCACTTGGTTGGGGACAAAAAACCAGTCAAAGGCCAGGGCGAATATCACCGAGCCGATGGTCACAATCGTGTATAATTTCAGTTGTTTTTTCATCATTTAATCCAACAGTCCTATCTGTTTTTCCTCTGCGTCCTCCGGGCGGATGAGGGCACCTGCGGCGGGGATGGCGCGGGCGCGGTAACGGCTCAGGTTGACAATGCCGCTCTCCTCGGGGAGGGAAACGTGGTCCACATGGTATTTGGGCTTCAAATTCATCACCGCCACCCCCTGGGCGGAGCGGGTGGTTTTGGGGGAGAGCAGGGCCGTGTGGAACAGCAGGCATCGCGGCTCTGTGGAGTAAATGGTCAGCTCCCGGTCCTCGCTCAGGCGGCGGATGCACACCAGCGGACTTTTGTCCGAGTATGCGCCGGTGAGCTTGCGGCGGTTGGAGGTGGTGCGGTAGGCCCCCAGCTCCACCCGGGCGGCCTTGCCGTTTTCAAAGAAGAACAGGAGGGTGTCGGCGTAGTCCCCCGGCAGTGTGGCGAAAACAACCGTTTCCCCGCTGTCCATCCCCAGCTTGGCGGGAAGATAGTCCCCCAAAACGCTGGCTTTCGTGTCGTCAAAGTCGCTCAGGCGGCTTTTGTAGACCTGGGCGCGGTCGGTGAAGAACATAATCTCCGCGCTGTTGGCGGTTTCCGCGCTCCAGGCCAGGGCGTCGCCGTCCTTGTATTTCAGCTCGCCGCCCATCCGCAGGGAAAGGGGGGTGATTTTCTTGAAATACCCCTCCCGGGAGAGGAAGGCGTTGACGGGATAGTCGGGGATTTCCTCCGTCTCGTCAAATACCTCCACCTCGTGGGTGTAGAGCAGGGTGGTTTTTCGGGGCTGGGCGTATTTTTTGGAGACTTCCGCCAGCTCGTCCACCATGATTTTCTTCACCCGGCGGGGATTTTGGAGAATGTCCTCCAAATCCTCAATCTCGTCCCGCAGGGAATCCGCCTCGTTCACCCGCTTGAGAATGTACTCCTTGTTGATGTTGCGGAGTTTAATTTCCGCCACATATTCCGCCTGAATCTGGTCAATGCCGAAGCCGATCATCAAGTTGGGCAATACCTCGGCCTCGCCCTCCGTCTCCCGGATGATGCGGATGGCCTTGTCAATGTCCAGCAAAATCCGTTTCAGGCCCTTGAGCAGGTGGAGCTTGTCCTTTTTCTTGCCCACCACAAAAAACACCCGCCGCCGGACGGATTCGGTGCGCCAGGCGGTCCACTCCTCCAAAATCTGCCGCACGCCCAGTACCTTGGGCATTCCGGCGATGAGGACGTTGAAGTTGCAGGAAAACGTGTCTTCCAAGGTGGTCTGCCGAAAGAGCTTTGCCATCAGCCGGTCCGGGTCCACGCCCCGCTTGAGGTCGATGGTCAGCTTTAGGCCCGAGAGGTCCGTCTCGTCCCGCATGTCGGCAATGTCCTTGATTTTCCCGGCTTTAATCAGCTCCGCCACCTTGTCCAAAATGGCCTCAAGGGTGGTGGAATAGGGAATTTCGTAAATTTCAATGAGATTTTGGTCCTGGATGTAGCGGTATTTGGACCGGACCTTGATGCCGCCTCGGCCGGTTTCGTAGATGTCCCGCAGGGCGGCGGGGTCGTACAGCAGCTCTCCCCCGGTGGGAAAATCCGGGGCCAACAGGGTTTCCATCAGGTCGCAGGCGGGATTTTTCAGGTAGGCGGCGGTGGTGGCGCAGACCTCGCCCAAGTTAAAGCCGCAGAATTGGGAGGCCATGCCCACGGCGATGCCGCTGTTGGCGGACACCAGAATGTTGGGAAAGGAGGTGGGCAGGAGGGCCGGTTCCTTCATGGTGTTGTCGTAGTTGTCGATAAAGTCCACGGTGTCCGCGTCGATGTCCCGGAAAATTTCCCCGCAGACGGCGGAGAGCTTGGCCTCGGTGTAACGGCTGGCGGCGTAGGACATATCCCGGGAATAGGACTTGCCGAAGTTACCCTTGGACTCCACAAAGGGGGTCAGCAGCGCGCCGTAGCCCTTGGAAAGGCGGACCATCGTCTCGTAAATGGCGGCGTCTCCGTGGGGGTTGAGGCGCATGGTCTGGCCCACGATGTTGGCGGATTTCGTCCGCGGCCCGGTGAGCAGACCCATTTTGTACATGGTGTAGAGCAGCTTGCGATGGGAGGGCTTAAACCCGTCAATCTCCGGGATGGCCCGGGAGACAATAACGCTCATGGCGTAGGGCATATAGTTGGTTTCCAGCGTCTGGGTGATGGGCTGTTCCACCACGGCGGCGTGAAGCCCCATCACGTTGGGATTATTTTTGTGTACCACGCGGTCGTCAGGGAGTTTTTTCTTCGGCATGATCAATGTTTCCTTTGTGTCAAAATCGCCGCCCCAGGGCGGGGAGCGTACAGCGCAGTGGCCCTTACGAAATATCCGCCAATTCCAGATATTCGTGACCATGCCAAACAGAGCGTCGCTCTGTTTGGTCGCCTGCGGGCGGATGATCCGCTTCGCTCAACGTGAACGTGGGGGCTCAGCGCCCCCTTTCACACATTCCCCCGCTCCCGCGGCGGCTCAATGGGGTTCGCGGCAGATTGGGTATTCCTCGCGCACTCGGTCGCAAGACCCCATCGCAGAGGCGATACGGCGCAGTAGCCCTTATGAAATATCCGCCAATTCCAGATATTCATGCCCGTGCTCCGCGATGTGGTCTTTTCTGCCCTGCAAATTGTCGCCCAGCAGCAGGTCGAAGGAGGCGGCGGTCCGCTCCACATCCTCGGGCATCACCCGAATTAAGCGCCGGGTTTGGGGATTCATGGTGGTCAGCCACATCATGTCCGGGTCGTTCTCGCCCAGACCCTTGGACCGGTCCACCTTCATTTTCTTCCCGCTCAGCTCCTGCACAATGTCGGCCTTTTCCTTGTCGGAGTAGGCAAACCAGGTTTTCTCCCCGCAGGTGATTTCAAACAGCGGCGTCTCCGCGATGTAGACAAAGCCCTGGCGAATGAGGGAGGGGGTGAGGCAGTAGAGCATGGTCAAAATCAGGGTGCGAATCTGAAAGCCGTCCACATCGCCATCGGTGCAGATGACCACCTTGTTCCACCGGAGATTCGCCAAATCGAAGCTGGCCAAATCCTTGACGTGCTTGTCCTTCACCTCCACGCCGCAGCCCAGAACCTTCAGCAAATCGATGATGATTTCGCTTTTAAAAATCTTGGCGTAGTCGGCTTTGAGGCAGTTCAAAATTTTACCTCGGACGGGCATAATGCCCTGATAATCCGCGTCCCGGCTCATTTTGACGCTGCCCAAGGCGGAATCGCCCTCCACGATGTAAATTTCCCGGCGGTCCACGTCCTTGGACCGGCAGTCCACAAATTTCTGCACCCGGTTGGCGATGTCGATGCTGCCGGAGAGCTTTTTCTTGATGTTCAGCCGGGCCTTTTCCGCGCTCTCCCGACTGCGCTTGTTGATGAGCACCTGCTCGCCGATTTTTTCCCCGTCGAAGGGGTTTTCAATGAAGTAAATCTCCAAATTACTGCGGAGAAACTCCGTCATCGTCTCCTGGACAAATTTGTTGGTGATGGATTTTTTGGTCTGGTTTTCGTAGCTGGTCTGGGTGGAGAAGTTGTTGCTCACCAGTACAATGCAGTCCTCAATGTCCGCCCAGGTGATGCGGCTCTCCCCTTTTTGATACTTGTTTTGCTGGCGCAAATACCCGTCGATGGCGGAGACAAAGGCGGACTTGGCGGCCTTTTCCGGGCTGCCGCCGTGCTCCAGCCA
>JAVVPH010000102.1:0-6520 GCA_036655835.1 Oscillibacter sp. | reverse complement strand
ACTTTTCACGGGTTTCAAAAACTTGCTTCAGCTTGTCGAAAAGGCTTTTTCGACAGGCTGAAGTGCACGTTTTCCGGCAACTCCCATAAAAAAATCACAAAATTTCGCCGTTTTTCACGTGCAGCACCTGTCCCCCCAACAGCACCGGCAGGCGGTCGTCCTCACAGCAGGTGATAAAAACCTGCCCCCCGGCAATGCGGTTTAAGACAAATTCCTGCCGCCGCTGGTCCAGCTCAGACAGCACGTCGTCCAACAGCAAAATGGGGTATTCCCCGGTGACATTTTTGTAAATCTCCCGCTCCGCCAGCTTTAAAGACAGGGCCGCCGTCCGGGTTTGGCCCTGGGAGGAGTAGGTTTTCGCCTCACGTCCGTCGATGGAAACCACCAAATCGTCCTTATGCGGCCCGGAAAGACAGAGCCGCGCGGCCAATTCCGCCCCGGCGTGGGCCTCCATATGGGTCCTGAGCTGTTCCAAAAGAATCTCCGGCGCCGCCAAGGGGTCCGTGACGGTGGACACGGTTTGGTAGCGCACGGACAAGTGCTCCCGCCCGCCGGAGCATTCGCTGTGGTGAACGGCGGCATAGGCCCCCAATTTTTCCGCGAACTGGGCCCGGTAATGGAGAATACTGGCCCCACAGCGAACCAATCGCTCGTTAAATTCCGGCAGGGTGGACAGCAGATCCGGCCGCTCCGCCCCATCCCGCAAAATCCGGGTTTTGTGGTCGTAGGCCCGGTGATAATCGCTGAGGGCGGCGGCGTACCGGGGGCGGAGCTGACACAGGGCGGTATCCATAAATTTCCGCCGGGCCAAGGCCCCGTCCCGAATCAAAAACAAATCCTCCGGACAGAAAAAAACAGTGTGGTACACCTCGCTGAGTGCGGCGGAATTTTTGGCGGGCACCCGATTCACGGACAACATCCGCCGCTTCTCCCGAAACAAATCCGCCTCCACCCGAAATGCCCGGTCCCGGGCGGTGGCGTAAGCCGTCAGCCGGGCGGAGGGCGCGTCAAAGGCAATCATCTCCCGGTCCGTTCTGGCCCGGGGGGAGTGACCGCAGGAGAGATAGACCACCGCTTCCAGCAAATTGGTTTTTCCCTGGGCATTTTCGCCGAAAATCACATTGTACTCCGGGTCAAAGGAGACGCACTGGCTGTGATAATTGCGAAAGCTCTGCAGTTCCAGTCGGTCAATGCGCATAGGCGACGGTGTACGTTTGCCCCGCGAAGCCAACCACGTCCCCGGGGCGGATTTTCTTGCCCCGCATGGTGCAGACCTCCCCGCCCACCGTGACCTCGCCGGCTTGAATCCGCTCCTTGGCCTCGCCGCCGGACTCCACCGCGTTGGCGAATTTCAGCAGGTCCTGCAATTTAATAAACTCGGTTTGAATGATGACGGTTTTCATTTTTTTCCTCGCAATTCGGTAAAAATCAGTTCAAAAGCCCAATGATTACAACAAGTATTTCAGCAGGCCCTGCTTATCCCTCGGCACTTTTCAAGCGCACCGGAAGGACCATATACAGAAAGTTTTCACTCTCGTCCACCGGCACAATGATGGCGGGGGAGATGCCGGTATTCAGCTCAATGCGCACCGCGTCGGCAGGGGCATAGCGCAGGGCCTCCATCAAATAGCGGTTGTTAAAGCCGATTTCCAAGCCGCCGCCGTCGCCGGAAATCCGGCACACGTCCTTGGATTCGCCGTTGCCGGTTTTGGCGGAAAGCCGCACCTTGTCATGGTCAAACACACAGCGCACCGGGCTTTTCAGCTTTTCGGAAATCACCACAGACACCCGGTCGATGCTCTCAATGAGCAGCTTGGTGTCCGCGATAACGGAGATGGGATTTTTCCGGGGGACGGCGTTTTTGTAGTCCAAAAATTCTCCCTCCAACCGCCGGCAAATCAGCTCTGTGTCGCCCACCTCAAATAAAAGATGGCGTTTGCCCAGGGTGATGGAGGCCAAATCCTCGGTTTCGCCGCAGATTTTTTCAATTTCGTTCAAGGCCGCGCCGGGGGCCACGAAGGAAAACGCGCCGCCGTCAATTTTTTCCAGAGGCTCCCGGCGGATGGCCAGGCGGAATCCATCCACGGACACCATGGTCAGCCCCGTATCCGTAATTTCAAAGAGGGAACCGGTGTGTACCGGGCGGCTTTCGTTGGTGGACACGGCAAAGCTGGTTTCATCAATCATAGCCCGGAGAATTTTTTGCTGGATGGAGACGGAAAATTCGTCCTCCACCTCCGGCAGCTCCGGGTAATCCCCGGCAGACAGGCCTAAAATCTCAAAATCCGCGTCTCCGCAGCTGAGCTGTACCATTTGCTTCTCGTCGGAGATAAAGGTGATCACGTCGTCGGGCATTTTGCGGACAATGTCTCCAAACAGCCGGGCATTGAGCACAATATCTCCCGCCTCGCCAATCTCGGCAGACACCTTTGTGCGAATACCGATTTGCATATTGTAGCCGGAGATGGTCAGCTCCTCCGCCGCGTGGAGCAATAGGCCCTCCAACGCGGGAATGGAGCTTTTTTGTGCCACGGACCGGGAGGCCACGGAGATGGCGTTTTGGAGAAGGACTTTCTCACAGGAAAATTTCATAATCAGGACCCGTCCTCTCTATCTAAGTATCGGTCTTTTTGTCGTTCTAAAGAATAAAGAATCAAGTAAGTTAGAAACAGGAGTCGTAGAGGGAAAACTTGTGGATAACTTCAAAAATCCCTGGATTCGCTATGGTTTGCGTCCCCACAGCCTCTGTGTAAAACTAGGGTACCTTTTCAACCTCATTTCGAGGCGGCACCTTTTCCACAACAAAAGTTTTCCTTTTCCACTTTTTTTGTGGAGAAGTTAGCTCAGCGTTTGGAGTTGATATTGGTCTTAATTTCCTTCACGGTTTCGGCAAAGGACGGCTCTTTTTTCATCTGCTTTTCCACCTGCTTGAGGGAGTAGAGCACCGTGGAGTGGTCCCGGTTGTCAAAGACCTTGCCAATGTCGTCCAGAGAGAGGGAGGTCATGCTGCGGATGAGATACATGGCGATCTGTCGGGCGGCCACCGCGTCCCGAATCCGCTGCTGCCCGCGAATCACGCTCTCGTCCAGCATGAAGAATTTGGAGATGTACTCCAAAATCGCGTCCGGCGTGGGAATATACTCGTTGCTCCGGCGCAGCATATCCTGAATGGCCCGGGTGACGGTGTCCTCGTCGGCATCGTTGCCCAGCAAATCCTTAAAGGCCATAATTTTATTGATGGTGCCCTCTAGCTGGCGCACATTGGAGGTGACATTTTCCGCCACGTAGACAATGGCCTTTTGGGGTAACTCCAGGCCCAAAAGGGCGGCTTTGTTTTTGATGATCGCCATCCGGGTTTCAAAATCCGGCGGGGCCACATCCACCAGTAAGCCCCACTCAAAGCGGGTGCGCAGCCGGTCCTCCAGCTGGGTCATCTCGTAGGGGGGGCGGTCGGAGGTGAGGACAATTTGCTTGCCGGATTCGTACAGATTATTAAACGTGTGGAAAAATTCCTCCTGGGTCTGCTTTTTTCCGGCGATAAACTGCACGTCATCCACCAGCAGCAAATCGGCCTGGCGGTATTTCTCCCGCATTTCGGCGGTTTTGTTGGGACCGGCCTGAATGGCGGCCACCAGCTCGTTGGTCAAATCGTCGCCCTTGACGTAGGCAATTTTGGCGGCGTGGTCGTTTTTTTTGATCACGTTGGCAATGGCGTAAATCAAGTGGGTTTTTCCCAGGCCGGAATCCCCGTAAATAAAGAGGGGATTGTAGTTTTGGGCCGGATGCTCCGACACGGAGACGGAGGCGGCATAGGCCAATTTGTTGGACGGCCCCACCACGAAGGTATCAAAGGTAAATTCGTCGGAGGTGAAGCGGTCGGCCTGTTTGTGGGTGTCTGCACCGCCCAGCTCCGCGTAGCCGGCATCGTCCAAAATGACCACATTGAAGTCCATGGAAAAAATATCGTGGAGCGAGGTTCGGATGTTTTTTAAAAACAGGGTTTCAATATACCCCTTTTTAAAATCGTTGGAGCAATGCAATAAAAACGTGTTGCCTCGGATATCCACCGGCTTCAATTCGTCAAACCAGGTGGTGATGGTAGTTTCCGAAAGCTCTCGTTTCAGTTGGGTTAAAACATTCTCCCACACGTCAGCGACGGAATTCAAAAAGAAACACCTCTCTCTATTTTACAATCAGATTATCTTTTTCAGTATACCAAAAAAGCGGAGAAAAAACAACACCTATTCTAATATAAAAAGCGCACAAAAACCCGGGGAAAACCCGCCGGGATTCAGCGATTTTCCAAGTTCCTGTTGACACCCTCAAAAAAAGTCTGTATACTCTCTTGTGCGCCGTAAAAAGCGTGTTACTTTGTTTACTGCGTCGCGCGTCAAGCGCGATGTCGAGTAAGAGCCGCCGCAAGGCGACCTAATTTTTATAGGAGGTGTCTCAACATGGCTACGAAACGTACCTATCAGCCCAAGAAGCTGCATCGCGCAAAGGTCCACGGTTTCCGTAAAAGAATGGCTACCGCTGACGGCCGCAGTATTCTCGCAAGCCGCCGCGCCAAAGGCCGTGCCCGTCTGTCTCACTGACGAAACGGCAGCGCGCGGGGGACACTTGAACAAGGGCCTTTCAGGG
This sequence comes from Oscillibacter sp., assembly GCA_036655835.1. Taxonomy (GTDB): domain Bacteria; phylum Bacillota; class Clostridia; order Oscillospirales; family Oscillospiraceae; genus Oscillibacter. The sequence goes on along the minus strand of JAVVPH010000102.1, from coordinate 1,879 downwards.
ACGGTTGGAATTTCGGAAGATTCCTCCGTCCCTAAACGAGTTTTTGTTTCAAACTGGAACGCAAAGGCAGGGAGCACATGAAACGAGCGGTGACGTTAAAGGAAAATTACGAGTTTCGCAGACTGTACCAACGGGGCAGCTCGGCAGTGGCGGGGGGCATGGTGCTCTATTGCCGCAAAAACCATCTGGGCCGCAATCGTCTTGGCATCACCACCTCGGTGAAGCTGGGCCACGCCGTGGTGCGCAACCGCGCCCGGCGGCGTCTGCGGGAGGTGTATCGTCTCAACGGGGACAAGCTGAAAACGGGCTACGACCTGGTTTTGGTGGCCCGGGGGCGGACAGGCTCCATGCCCTGGCTGGAATTAAACGCCACCTTCCTGCGGCTGTGCGAAAAACTGAATCTACTGCAAGGATAACGCCATGAAAAAAGTGTTGATTGCGCTGGTCAAGTTCTATCGCGCGGCCATCTCTCCCTACTGCAGCCCCTGTTGCCGGTATCTGCCCACCTGCTCCCAGTACGCGCTGGAGGCACTGGAAAAATACGGCGCGGTCAAGGGCGGGTATCTCGCGTTTCGCCGCGTTTTGCGCTGCAATCCGTTTCACAAGGGCGGGTACGACCCGGTGCCCTGAGTGCCGCGGTCTGTCTCCGCGTCCCGGCAGGGGTGATCCCGCCGGAAACGACCACAAAAGTATCGGAGGAACCCCACTATGTTTTCAACCATCGGATACTGGATTTGTATCCCATTCGCGGCCCTGCTGCGCCTGTTTTATAACATTACAGGCTCATACGGCCTCTCTCTGATTCTCTTCACCCTGGTCATCAAGCTGATTTTGCTCCCCTTCCAGATGAAATCGAAAAAGAGCATGATTCGCATGGGCCGGATGTCCGGCCGGATGGAGGAAATCAAGAAAAAGTACGCCAATAACCAGGCCAAAATGAGCGAGGAAATGCAAAAAATCTACACCGAAGAGGGCATCAACCCCATGAGCGGCTGCCTGTGGAGCTTTTTGCCCATGCCCATTTTGCTGGCACTGTACTACATCATCCGGGAACCCATTGTGTTCTTCATGAATTTCGGCGGGAAAGCCGCCGGCACGGCGGTGCTGGAATCCGCCCGCAGCCTGATTGCAGGTGCCGGCATCCAGCTCACCAGCAACGTGGCTTACGAGCAGATTGAAATTCTGAAGATTATCGACACAAAATTCCCAGACTTCATTACGCAAAACCCCGGCTGGGTCAGCGTGGATTACAATTTCCTGGGCATTGACCTCACGGCGGTTCCCACGGAATATTTCAAAGCCCTGGGCAACGGCATCACCTGGGCCCTGGTGGGCTTGATGCTGATTCCCGTTCTCTCCGGCGTGCTGAGCTTCGTGCTGAGCAAGGTCACCACCTCCTCTCAGCCTCAGGAGGGTGCCGCCGCCGGTCAGATGAAGATGATGATGTGGATGATGCCCCTCATGTCCGTGTACATCGGCTTCATCCTGCCCGCCGCTCTGGGTGTGTACTGGATTGCGCAGAGCGCAATTTCCATCATTCAAGAGATGGTTTTGGGCAAATTCTACACCAAAAAACTCCAGGACGAGGAGGACGCCCGCTTTGAAGAGCGGGAGGCCGACCGCAAACGCCGCATGGAGGATGGCCGCCAGCGCCAAGAGGAACAGCGTCAGTTGGCCGCCAAAAAGCAGAGTCTGGCCCAAAAGCGCGCCGCCCAAGAGGCCGCCAAGGCCAAAACGAAAAAGCCCGGCACCACCGAAGCCGGCCGGGTGGGCGAGCGGCCCTACGCCAGAGGGCGTTCCTTTAAGGATGAGCACTATAACAGTGAAACGAAATAAGGAGCTTGTTACGATATGAAATACATGGATGTAACGGGCAAGA
>JAVVPH010000101.1:5263-6567 GCA_036655835.1 Oscillibacter sp. | reverse complement strand
TACTACACGGTCAAACAGCTCTGATTCTGCGATTGAAAAAGAGGCCCGGACGTTTGTTCCGGGCCTCTTTTTGTCGCGGCACCCTGTTTGCGGATGAAACCAGGACCTTTAAACTTCTGGCAATCATTTTTTGACCCGTCCCCCTGAACCTTCACCCCCGAAATACCAGGGAACCATGGATTCAGAGGTTCCCCAGGGCTTTGATCAGGATGCTGACGCCGCCTAAAATGAACACCGTCACCACCATGCGATTGGCGGTTGCCTCGCTTATTTTGCGGTCAATCAGATTTCCGGCCAGAACCCCCAGCACCGCCGCCGGCACCGTGACGGCCGCAAGCTGAAACGCCAGGGGGGTAAACAGGCCGCTGATGCCGTACACAATGGCCCGAAAGCAGTTTTCCATGAAAAACACAAAACAAACCGAGCTGCGAAACTCCTTGCGGTCCGTAGAAATCCGTTCAAAATAGGACAGAAACAGCAGGTTGATTCCAAATAATCCCGCCATAATGCCCGAGAGGAAGGGAATGCCCACATTCAGCAGACGATTCCCCGCCGCCGCCTTTGCGTCCTTTTTCCGGGTGGCCATTTCCACGCCCAGGCCGATGATCAACACGCCCAAAATCGCCTTTATGGTCCAGGGGGACCCCCTGCGCAGAAACAGCGTTCCCGGAATCACTCCCAAAAGAATCAGCCCAGTGACGGGGAGGGTTCTTTTAATGTGGAAGGATTTTCGATTTTTCAGGACAATATAGGCGTTCACCGGCAAATCAATCAGCAGATTTGCCGGCGTGATGAGCTTGTTATCCATGCGCATCGCCATCAGCGGCGAGGACAACAGCGGATTGCCAAACCCAACCAGCCCTTTGATCATGTAAGCAAAAAACTGCACCACAAACACATACATCGCCAGTGACCAGGTCATATGCCGTCAACTCCCATCAGAGATACAAATATTATCGCTTTTTGTCTCCCCCTTTGGGAGCAATTTTTGTTGAGGGGCGCGTCAATCCGTGAAGGAAAACAGCGTCTCCACCGTGGTATGAAACACGGCGGCCAGGTCCATCGCCAGCTTCAGCGACGGATTGTAGCGCCCGTTTTCCAGATTGCCGATGGTCTCCCGGCGAACGCCCACCAGTGCCGCCAGCTCCTCCTGCTTCAAGCCGTCTCTGGCCCGAAACTCCTTCAACCGGGTTTTCAGCATGAGAGGCCCTCCTGTTCCAACAGCTTCTTTTCGCGGTAATGAAAAATCATCAGCGTAAAGACAAAGGTGCAGAGGGTCACCACAAAGCTCCCCAGGAAGAAGG
>JAVVPH010000101.1:0-5163 GCA_036655835.1 Oscillibacter sp. | reverse complement strand
AAGAAGGGCAGGAAGCTGGTAAGAATACCCGCGCCGCAGAAAATGCCGACCAGACCGACAAACCCCAGCCAACCCAGATAGAACAGGGGATTGCGTTTCTTTTTCATAAACCTCACGCTCCTCAATATGATATATTTCGCATTTAATATTAAAAATATATCACATCGCTTTTGCGCTGTCAAGGGGATTTGTCATTTGACTTTGGCAATCGCCCTGGGTACAATCGTTCCATCGCCAACCCCGCCCCGGCATCAAAACCCGTGTCACCCGCGCCGGGCAAATCAAAAAAATCGAGGTAGTATCATGAAAAAATTTCCGGCGCTGGCCCTTGCGATGACTTTCATTCTCACCGCCTGCGGCGCGGCCCCCGCCCCCTCCCGCCTCACCACGGCGGCGGAGCAGGACGCGCTGCGCAGTGTGATGGAGGCGGCCTCCCTGTCCCAAATCGATGTATTTTTTGATTGGGTAAACGATTACAATACCGCCGCCGCAAACCATGCGCTGCCCACGGAGGAACCGGACACCAACTGTCGGCTCACCGCCTTTTTGCTCCTGCAGGATGCCATCCAAGCCGCCCCCGCCACGGACTACGGCACATACCTGATGATGGACGCGGACGAACTGGCGAACAACCCCCGCTATGCCTGTATGCGGGATAAAACCGGTCAATTTATCGCCCTTTTTAACCAGGTTTCCGTGGAAAACGCCCGGACGGAGGCGGATTATCTCGCCGCCTTTCCCGCCGCTTGGAGTCGGCGGGGCGTTATCTTCCCCGGCGGCGGCGTGTCGCTGGTCAGCGTGGTGATGAACGACTCCATGGATAAAGCCCTGTTCATCGGCCACACCGGCGTGCTGCTTGAAGCGGAGAAAACCCTGTGGTTCATCGAAAAGCTGGCCCCGGACCAGCCCTACCAGGCCACCCAATACGCCGCGCGGGAGGACTTGGCGGCGGCACTGCTAGCAAGGCCGGAGTACACACTGGGGGACGAGGATTTTCACACCTTCCTGCTGGAAAACGACCAGGTTCTGCACAAATAATCATTGACAGAAAATCGCCGCCGCACTATAATGAACGTTGTTCAGTTAGGGGATGATGCAGATGAACACCGTCGTGACCTCCCGGGAGGCCATTTTAAAAATCTGCCGAGAATTGGTGTCCCAGCAGGGCTTGGCGGCGCTGAATATGCGGGAGGTGGCCCAAGAATGCCATGTGGCCCTGGGGTCCCTGTACAATTATTTTCCGTCGAAAAACGAATTGCTGCTGGCCACCATCGAAAGCGTCTGGCAGGACATTTTTCATCTGGACCAGCCCTGCGGGACAGCCCTGTCCTTCCCGGCGGAGGTCCGCCGCGTTTTTGACAGCTTGCAGACAGGCATGGTTGCCTATCCCAACTTTTTCACCGCCCATTCCATCGGCTTTGCCAGCGGGGACAAGGGCCGGGCCCGGCAGACCATGGAGCAGTATTTTCACCACATGAAGGGCGGACTGCTGGAAGCCCTGCAACGGGACCCGGCGGTACGGCGGGATGCCTTCGACCAGAATTTGACTCCCTCGGAGTTTGTGGAGTTCGTTCTCTCCGGCCTTTTGTCGCTGCTGATGCAGCGCAAGCGCTCCTGCGCCGTGCTGCTGGAAATCATTCGCCGCAGTCTCTATTGACCGCCCCGCCGCCTTTCGCCCCGCCCCGGCGGCATCCGGCGAACGGCTCTCCCCGCCCCGCCGTCTTTTTCGCACCCCGCCCCGCCCGCCTTTTGGCGGGCGCAGGCCGTGAATCAGCCCCAAACTCCCAGAAAGGGTGTCTTTCCTTTCAATCACGAAGCAGGTTATGAACACAGTTATTTAAAAACAGGAGGAAATATTTTTTATGCAGGCAATCATGGAAACCATTTTTGATATCGTCTATCTCACCACGGTGATCACCCTGGGCATTTTGATGCTAAAAGGCAGCAAGGGCCGCCCGCAATACACGCTCTATGGCGTGATGGCGGTGGTTTTGGGCTGTGGGGACGCGTTCCATCTGGTGCCCCGGGCCATCGCCCTGTGCACCACCGGCCTTGAAAACTACACGGCGGCGCTGGGGATTGGCAAGCTGGTCACCTCCGTCACCATGACGCTGTTTTACGTGCTGCTCTACTATGTCTGGCGGTCCCGGTATGCCGTCACCGGTCAAAAGAACCTGACCGCGGCGGTTTACATCCTCTCCCTCACCCGGATCGCCCTGTGCCTGATGCCCCAAAATCTGTGGACCAGTGCCAATGCGCCTCTCTCCTGGGGGATTTATCGCAACATTCCCTTCGCCCTGTTGGGGCTTTTAATTGTGGTGCTGTTTTATCGCAGTGCCAAGAAAACCCATGACAAGGCGTTCCGCTGGCTGTGGCTGACGGTGGTGGTGAGCTTCGCGTGCTACATCCCCGTGGTGCTCTTTGCGGATGCCTATTCCGCCGTGGGCATGCTGATGATTCCCAAAACCTGCGCCTACGTCTGGACGGTGGGCATCGGCTATTGCGCCATGAAAAAGGAAGCAGTGAAATGAAAAAATATCTGAATCTCTCCCTGATTTACGCCATCGCCGCCATGGTGGGCGGGGTGTTCTACCGGGAATTTACCAAATTCAATGGCTTCACCGGCGTGACGGCTCTGGGCAAGGTCCATGCCCACCTCTTTTTATTGGGGATGCTGATGTTTTTACTGGTGGCGCTGTTTGCGGCCCACTCCAAATTAGAGGAGCAAAAGCAGTTCCGGGTTTTTCTGGCGGTATACAATCTGGGCGTGCCGCTGACGGCGGTGATGCTGGTGGTCCGGGGCGTGACCCAGGTGCTGGGCATTGCGCTGTCCCCGGGCATGAGCGCAGCCATTTCCGGCGTGTCCGGTATCGGCCACATTCTGGTGGGAATCGGCCTGATTTTGCTGCTGCTCTCCCTGAAAAAAATTGCCAAGAACTGAGCGGCCCCCATGAATATTTCCGCTTACTTCTCGGTGAAAAAGCGCACACTTTAGGCCATTGCAGGCGGCGTGTGGCCCCGGGCCGCAGGGTTGGTGTCCCCCCTGTTTGTCGCCATTTTTTACAGTGGCCTGGGCGGTGGCAGGCGGTGTATTCGGGAAAGAATTTTTTAAGACGCTCCGCCCCGCCCCCGTTCCCCCGCTTTAAAAAAGCCCCCGGCCTCTCCGCCAAAATGGTGGAGAGGCCGGGGTTATTTCATGCTCTCGGGTTAATTCTCTCCCGCCGCCAAGCGGTAGATGTCGAAGTGGGCCTGGCGGTCCAGGGCCACAAAGCCGCCGGTTTTGCCGTCTCCGATATGGTTCATCTCCACCAGCGCGGGAATATCCTTGGGGTCCGCGCCGATTTCCCCGAAGGTCAGCGGCATTCCAAGGGAGCCCCAGAAGCGTTTCAGCGCCGCGATTCCGGCCATGGCGGTGTTCATGGGGTTGTCAAAATCCATCTGACAGCCGAACACCCGGGTGGCCATCTGGGCAAAGCGCAGGCCGTCGTGATGCCCGGCGGCGTAGGTCATCCACGCCGGCATAATCACCGCCAGACCCGCGCCGTGGGCGCAGTCGTACTTGGCGGAGAGGACGTGCTCCAAATGGTGGCTGTTCCAGTCCTGCTGACGGCCCACGCCCATCATATCGTTGTGGCAGACCATGCCCGCCCACATGATATTGGCCCGGGCCTCATAATCCTCTTGGGAGGCCATGGCCTTGGGGCCCTCGCTGAGCATGGTCAGCAGCACGCCCTCCAGCAGACGGTCCGTCAGTTCCACGTCCTTCGTGTTGGTAAAATACCGCTCAAAGGCGTGGGCCATAATGTCCGTAATGCCGCAGGCCGTCTGGTAGGGAGAGAGGCTCTGGGTCAGCGCCGGATTCAAAATGGAGAATTTGGGGCGGATGCAGTCGCCGCCCGCGCCGTTTTTATCCAAGGTTTTCTCGTTGGTGATCACCGCGTCGCCGGAGCCTTCGCTGCCCGCCGCCGCGATGGTCAGCACCGTGCCGATGGGCAGGGCGGCCTGGGGGGATTTCCCGGAGAAAAAGTCCCAGAAATCGCCGTCATAAACCGTGCCCATGGCGATGGCCTTGGCGGTGTCAATCACACTGCCGCCGCCGATGGCCAGCAAAAAGTCGATGTTTTCCCTGCGGCAAAGCTCAATGCCCTCGTAAACCAGGCCGCTGCGGGGGTTGGGCTTCACGCCGCCCAGCTCCGCCGTGAAAATGCCCGCGTCCAGCAAGGAGGTTTTCACCCGGTCCAGCAGGCCGGATTTTTTGGCAGACTGTCCGCCGTAAACCAACAGGGCCCGGGTGCCGCCGTTTTGCTTCACATAGCTGCCAGTCTCCGTCTCCCGGTCCTTGCCGAACACGAAATGGGTGGGGCTGTAAAAATCAAATGCGTTCATGACTCTCTCCTTTGTTTTTAATCAATAGCCGGTATGTTTGTCCGTCACCTGACCGTAGGTTTTAAACCGCTCCATCACCGCCGCCATCTCCGCGTCGCTCAAGATGTTGGGCGTGCCGATACACATGGCCCGATACTGCACCTCCGCGATGTACTCCACGTTGCAGGCCAGGCTGTACGCGCTTTTCAAGCTACCGCCGCAGACAATCAGGCCGTGGTTGCCCAGCAGCACGGCGTTGCTCTCGCCGCAGACCTTCATGGCCGCCTCCGCCAGGGCCACCGTGCCGAACATCTCATAGGGTGCGCAGGGAATGGTGGCGGTATTCGCGTCGCCGATGACGTAATGCACCGCGCGGATGGGCATACCCAGTGCCGCGAAGGTGGTGCAGTACACGGAGTGGGTGTGAACCACCGCCCGGGCCTGGGGCTTATTTTTATAGAAAATCGTGTGCAGCGCCCACTCGCTGGAGGGCTTTTTGTCGCCGTCCACAATGTTGGCCTCCAAATCGGTGATCACCACGTCCTCGGGCTTGGTGTCAAAATAGCCGATGCCGGAGGGGCTGATGGCCATCAGCTTTTTTTCCGCGTTGTAAATGCTGATATTGCCGCTGGTGCCGGTGCTCAGGCCTGCGGCGCTCATCTTCTTGCCGTACTCGACGACCTGTTCTCTCTCTTCCTGTAACAACATAAAAAATCGCCTCCTGCTTGAATCGTCAATAAAACTTCTTGGCTTCCGTATCAAAATAATGGTTTAAGGTATAGGGCGTAAATACGCCCT
>JAVVPH010000100.1:0-6608 GCA_036655835.1 Oscillibacter sp. | reverse complement strand
TCCCAAGGGCGTGCTGCTGGTGGGCCCTCCGGGCACCGGCAAAACCCTGCTGGCGAAAGCCGTGGCGGGGGAGGCCGGGGTGGGCTTCCTCTCCATTTCCGGCTCCGACTTTGTGGAGCTGTACGTGGGCGTGGGCGCGTCCCGGGTGCGGGATCTGTTTGAGCAGGGCAAAAAAACCGCCCCTGCCATCGTGTTTATCGACGAGATTGACGCCGTGGGCCGTCAGCGCGGCACCGGCGTGGGCGGGGGCCATGACGAGCGGGAGCAGACCCTCAACCAGCTCCTGGTGGAAATGGACGGATTTGCCGCCAACGAGGGCGTGGTGGTGCTTGCCGCCACCAACCGGGCGGACGTGCTGGACCCCGCGCTGCTGCGCCCCGGCCGGTTTGACCGCCAGGTCTATGTGGGTCTGCCGGACATCAAGGGCCGTCAGGCAATTTTGGATGTACACACGAAAAATAAGCCCCTGGCGGAGGACGTGGACCTGCGCAAGCTGGCCCAGGGCACGCCGGGCTTCACCGGCGCGGATTTGGAAAATCTGGTGAACGAGGGCGCATTGCTGGCGGCGCGGAAAAACCAGCTCTTTATCACCATGGCGGATTTGCAGGAGGCGGAGATCAAGGTCATCGCCGGCCCGGAAAAAAAGAGCCGGGTCATTCCCCAGCATGAGCGGGAGCTGACGGCCTGGCACGAGGCGGGCCACGCCGTGGTGATGCACGCCCTGCCGGAGCATGACCCTGTCAGTCAAATTTCCATCGTCCCCCGGGGCCAAACCGGCGGCATGACCATCTCCCTGCCGGAGGAGGACCGCTCCTACCTCTCCAAGCGGTATATGGAGCAGCAAATTGTGGCCCTGCTGGGGGGCCGGGTGGCGGAAAAGCTGTGCCTGGGCGATATTTCCACCGGGGCCAGCAACGACATTCAGCGGGCCACCCACATTGCCCGAAAAATGGTGGCGGCCTACGGCATGAGCGACAAGCTGGGGGCGGTGTCCTTTGAATCGGGCCATGACGAGGTGTTCATCGGCCGCACCATGGGCCAGGGCCGCAGCTATTCCGAGGCGGTTGCCGCCGAAATTGACGAAGAGGTGAAGGCCATCGTCTCCGCCTCCTATGGCCGCTGTGAGGATATTTTGCAGGCTCACCGCGCCCAGCTGGACACCGTGGCCCGGTATCTGCTGGAAAACGAGACCATGGAGCAGGAGGCCTTTCTCGCCGTGTTCGGCGAGGAAAAGCCCGCCGCCCTCCAGCCCTGAGCCATCCAACGCCCTCCACGCCGCCCGTACACAGTACAGGCGGCGTGTTTTTTTGCGATTTTCGGGATTTTCGATTTGCTTTTCGGCAATATGGGACAAGTTCGCAAATATTTGCTGAAAAATCAGGGGGGCCATTTGGCAAAATCACCAAAATACTGTCCGCGTGACAGGGACAAATGTTTCTGCTATTTTCCGGTAAATCACAGACTGTCTATGTGGTGAGGACAAATGGACGGGACAGGCAGGTGAAAACGGGCCGCCGGACCGAAATCGCCGGATTCTTTCTGTGCAGTATTCATCTTGAAAATTTGGAAAAAACCCCGTAGAATGGCCTAGCATACAGTGAAACCTTGCACATTTCACAAAAACAGGAGGAAAAGAAGTTATGAAGAAGTTTTTTGCACTCACTCTGGCCCTGGTAATGGCCCTGGGCCTGACCGCCTGCGGCGGCGGCGCGCCTGCGGCCGATGGCGAAAAGGTTGTCAAAATCGGCGTGTACGAGCCCCAGTCCGGCGACAACGGCGCCGGCGGCAAGCAGGAAATTCTGGGAATGCAATATGCCCACAGCGTACAGCCCACCGTGGACATCAATGGCGAAACCTATCAGGTGGAGCTGGTTGTGGTGGACAACGAAAGCTCCAACGACAAGGCCGTGGGCGCGGCCAGTAAGCTGATTTCCTCCGGCGTGTCCGTGGTTCTCGGCTCTTACGGCTCCGGCGTGTCCATTGCCGCGTCGGACACCTTTAAAAACGCCGGCGTCCCCGCCATCGGCGTCACCTGCACCAACCCCGCCGTCACCGCGGGCAACCAGCACTATTTCCGGGTCTGCTTCATCGATCCGTTCCAGGGCCCCGTGCTGGCAAACTACGCCAAGGGCAATCTGGGCGTGCAGAAGGCATACTGCCTGAGCAAGCTGGGCGATGACTATTCCGGCGGTCTGGTCAGCTATTTCGCCACGGCCTTTGAGGCCCTGGGCGGCGAGGTCATCAAGGAGGAATTCCCCGAGGGCAACAGTGACTTCACCTCTTACATCACCAAGGCCGCCAACGAGGGCTGCGGCGTGTTCTTCTCCCCCGTCTCCACTGAGGCGGCTCAGCTCATCATCAATCAGGCCGCCAGCCAGGGCATGAAAATGCCCATCCTCGCCGGCGATACCTGGGACTCCAACGTGGTGCTGGACGCGGCGAAGGGCACAGAGGTTCCCGTCACCGTCACCACCTTCTATGCCGACGGCACCGACGCCGCCTTTGAATCCGGCATCAAGGAGTGGATTAAGGCAGACCCCAACAACCTGAAAAACAACAACGGCAACGACACCCTGGCCGCCGTGTCCGTCATGGGCTATGACGCGTACTTTGTGGCACTGGAAGCCGTCAAGGCCGCCGGCACCACCGATGCCGCCGCCGTGATGGCGGCTCTGCCCACCGTCTCCTACAAGGGCGTCACCGGTCAGATCGAGTTTGACGAAAATGGCGATGCCATCGTCAAAACCGCCTACGTCAAGACCTCTGACAACGCCACCGGCGCATGGGTCGGCGGCGGAGCCGTGACCATCGGCTAATCAAAACCAGCAGGCAAACCCGCCAGTCCCTTTGGGTGGGTTCGCCCAAACGACCGCGCTTCGCGGCGGGGGTCAAATCGGCCCCCGCCGTCGTGGTTTTCCCCATTTCCGATTATCTCTTGCAAGGAGGAAGAAAATGAACTTCATACAGGAAAACCTGCCCTATTTGCTGGCAGGCATCTCCGTGGGCGGGCAATACGCGTTGATCGCCATTGGCTACACCATGGTATACGGCATCCTGCGGCTGATCAATTTTGCCCACGGCGACGTGTTCATGGTGGCTGGCCTGGTGATGATCTATGCCTCTACGTGCATGCCGCTTTACCTCGCAATCCCCCTGGTGATTGTGGCAACGGTTCTGCTGGGCGTGCTCATTGAAAAGGTGGCCTACCGCCCCCTGCGGTCCGCGCCCCGGATGTCCGTCATGATTTCCGCCATCGGCGTTTCCTATCTGCTGCAAAATCTGGCGCTGTACATCACCGGCGGACTGGCCAAGGTCTATCCCAGCATCCCCTTTTTGTCCGACAACGTCAACGTGTTCGGCGCGTCCACCAAAATGGTGACGCTGGTGACCCCGGTTTTGACGGTGGTGCTGGTCATCGGCCTGACGCAGTTGATTCACCACACCAAAATCGGCATGGCTATGCGCGCCGCCTCCAAGGATTTTGAGACGGCACAGCTCATGGGCATCAAGGTGGACAAGGTGATTTCCACCACCTTTATAATTGGCTCCTTTTTGGCGGCCATCGGGTCGCTGCTGTATTTCACCAACTATCAGTCCGTCGTTCCCACCTCCGGGTCCATGCCGGGGCTGAATGCCTTCGTGGCGGCGGTGTTTGGCGGCATCGGCTCCATTCCCGGCGCTGTGGTGGGCGCGTTTGTCATCGGCATCTGTCAAAACATCATCAAGGGTCTGGGCTGGACCACATTTTCCGACGCCTTTACCTTCGCGCTGCTGATTATCGTGCTGTGTGTCAAGCCCACCGGTCTGTTCGGTGAGAAGTCCACAGACAAGGTTTGAGGGGGGCGGAAAATATGCATCAAAAAACTCGAATTTATCGGACAATGGCTGCCATTGCCGCGTTTTATATCCTCTTATTCGTGATGGAGCAGGTGGTTCCCTCCTATTCCATGATTTTCCCCGTGCTGAAAAAAACGGCGGTGTACGCCCTGGTGGCGGTTTCCATGAACCTGCTCAACGGCTTTACGGGCCTGTTTTCCCTGGGTCAGGCCGGCTTCATGCTGTTGGGGTCCTACACCTATGCCATTTTGATGGTTCCCGAGGCCGCCCGAGAGGGCGTGTACCGGATGTTCGGCGGGGAGCATTGGGTCACCTTCTCCCTGTCTGACGTGTTCGGTGCCACCGGCCCCGGCGCGCCGGTGGGCATGGTGATTGCGTTGGTTTTGGGCGGCTTGGTGGCGGCGGCGTTTGCCTGGCTCATCGGCTTGCCGGTGTTGCGGCTGAAATCCGACTATCTGGCCATCGCCACCCTGGGCTTTGCCGAGATTATCCGGGCCTTTTTCCAGTGGGATAAATTAGGCCCCCTGACCAACGGCGCCAACGTGCTCAATAACTTCCCGTACTTCAATTCCGTGGTGCCCTTTTATCTGGTGGCAGGGGGGTGCATCGCGGTGATTGTGCTGCTGCTGAACTCCACCTACGGCCGGGCCTTCAAGGCCATTCGGGACGACGAGGTGGCGGCGGAGGCCATGGGCATCAATCTGGCGAAGCACAAGATGATGTCCTTTGTGGTCAGCTCGTTTTTCGCCGGCATCGGCGGCGGCCTGCTGGCGATGTACCAGTGCATGGCCCAGGCCAACAACTTCAAAAGCAGCATGACCTATGAAATCCTGCTGATCGTGGTCATCGGCGGCATCGGCTCCATCTCCGGGTCCGTGCTGGCAAGCTTTCTCTTCACCGCCTGCAACGAGTGGTGGCTGCGCTTTTTGGACGACGAGTCCCTGGGCATCCCGCTGTTGCGGGGCGGCTTCCGCAAGGTGGTTTTTGCCGCCATTATTATGATTATCGTGCTGTTCTTCCGCCGGGGCATCATGGGCGACCAGGAGCTGCCCGCCGTGCTGCACAAGCTGCGCGTCAAGCTCCAAAAACGATTCCGGAAGGGAGGCGCGGCAAGTGAGTAAGACGGTTTTAAAGGTGGAAAACGCCACCATGCAGTTTGGCGGCGTGGTGGCGGTGAACAATCTGAATTTGGAGGTCAACGAGGGGGAGATCGTGGCCCTCATCGGCCCCAACGGCGCGGGTAAAACCACGGTGTTCAACGTGATTACCGGCGTATATCCCCCCACCAACGGCTGCGTCTGGTTTCAGGATCAGAAAATCGTGGAAAACCACCCCCAGGGCAAAATGAAGGAGCTTTACAAGGGGGAGCACAACGGGGAATACCCCCAAAAGTTGGCCCCTACGCCGGATAAAATTACCAAGCTGGGCATGGCCCGGACCTTCCAAAATATCCGGCTGTGGCAGAGCCAGACGGTGTTTGACAACGTGCTCATCGGCACCCATCTGCGCCGGGGCAGCAACCTCTTCTCCGCCACCTTCCGCCTCAGCCGCAAGGAGGAGGCCCAGCGCCGCGGAGAGGTGGAGCGGCTACTGGAGGTGGTGGGTCTGGCCGATGAAAAAAACGAGCTGGCCACCTCACTGCCCTACGGAAAACAGCGCCGCCTGGAAATTGCCCGGGCCTTGGCCACCCAGCCCCAGCTGCTGCTGCTGGACGAGCCGGCCGCCGGCATGAACCCCCAGGAAACCAACGATTTAACGGGTTTTATCGGGCAAATCCGCCGGGATTTCGGCATGACCATCCTGCTCATTGAGCACCATATGGAATTGGTGATGGACATTTCCGACCGCATTTACGTGTTGGATTTCGGCTCCCTCATCGCGGAGGGGACACCGGCGGAGGTCCAAAACAATCAGCGCGTCATCGATGCGTATTTGGGGGTGAGCGAGGATGCTTAAAATTGAAAACCTCCATGTGAGCTACGGCGGTATCCACGCCCTGCGCGGCATTTCTCTCGAGGTGCCCGACGGACAGATTGTCACCCTCATCGGGGCCAACGGCGCGGGAAAATCCACCATGCTGCGCACCATTACGGGCCTTGTCAAGGCCGAGTCCGGCTCCATTTTGTGGGACGGCACGGAGCTTTTGGGCCTGACCACGGACCGCGTCATCGGGCAGGGCATTGCCATGTCCCCGGAGGGGCGGCGGGTGTTCGCGGATTTGACCGTGCTGGAAAACTTAAAAATCGGCGCGTATCTCCGCAATGACAAGGCGGAAATTGAACGGGACATCCAGTGGGTGTTCGAGCTGTTTCCCCGGTTGCAGGAGCGCTCCTGGCAGTCGGCGGGCACCCTCTCCGGCGGCGAGCAGCAGATGCTGGCCGTGGGCCGGGCGCTGATGAGCCGGCCCAAGCTGATGATGCTGGACGAACCCTCGCTGGGCTTGGCCCCCCTGGTGGTGCAGGATATTTTCGCCATCATCCGGGAGATCAACCGCCAGGGCGTCACCGTGCTGTTGATTGAGCAAAATGCCAATATGGCCCTGAAAATCGCGGATTTGGGCTATGTGATGGAGACGGGCAACATCACCATCACCGGCACCGGCGCGGAGCTGCTGGCCAACGAAAAGGTGAGAGAAGCCTATCTGGGCAAGCGAAAAAGCTGAAATGACGAGGAACAACCGCGTACCGAGACAATTCGGTACGCGGTTGTTTGCGTGCTTAAAATGCTGACAGGCTGTCGCCGAGAAACCTGCCGATGCCCGCCGCCCATCC
>JAVVPH010000099.1:3305-6707 GCA_036655835.1 Oscillibacter sp. | reverse complement strand
ATCACAGGTCCGCTCCCCTGTCAAGTGCCGTGGATGGGTGGGATGGGCCAGGCGGCGGGGCCCCCCGGCTTCCCCGGAGACAAACCTGTCGGCGCAGGGCACCACGCCCCTTTTTTGCCTTCGCTGTACTCCATGGTACTCCGCCCCGCGTCAAAATGCGTGATGCTTGACCCTGCGTCGCCTGCGGGCGGACGCTCCGGCGCACAAGGTGCGCCGGAGCGTGAAAGCGGGCCTCATCGGCCTTTCACACTAAACCCCGATTCTTGTTGCAGCGCATTGTGGTTTTTCGGCGCGTCAAAACGGACGCCACGTTTTCACGTGGCGTCCGCTGTTCAATCAGGTATCGGGGTGACGCAAGACCAAGCTTTTATTGGTCCCCGCCTGTCTCAATCAGGCCATAGCCGCCGTTTTTCCGCTTGTAGACGATGGACAGGGTGTTGTCCTCCGCGTCCCGGAACACGAAAAAGCTGTGGTCCAGCAGATTCATCTGGAGAATGGCCTCCTCCGTGGTCATGGGCTTCACGGCAAAGTGCTTGGTGCGCACGATGTTGAATTCCTTCTCCTCTGTCACCTCAAAGTCTCCGCCGGCGACAACGGGGAAGCCCTCACTGCGCAGGCGCTTGCTCAGGCGGGTTTTGTTTTTCAAAATCTGACGCTCAATATAGCCCACGGCGGCGTCAATGGCGCCCCGCATATCGCCGTCCGGCGCTTCCGTCTCACTGCGCAACAGCATATTCCCGCCTCGGATGGTCAGCTCCACTGAGCAAAGGTGCTCCCGCTCCACGGAAAAGATGACGGCCGCTGAGGCGTCTCCGTCCTGAAAATAGCGATCCAGCTTGGAAATCTTTTTTTCGGCATAGGCCTTGATGGACTCGTTCAGGGTGACTTTCTTACAGGTAAAGGTCAATTTCATAGGTATCGCTCCTTTCGTGTAAAAGAGAGAAAACCCCTCTTTTATTTACTATACCACAGAGCCGGTTTTTTGAAAAGAGCAAAACGGATTTTTGCAAAATTTTTAAATTTCAATTTTCTCGACACATTTCCCCCAAAAGCGCGGGAGACGCGGTGTAACATAGTGTTCGGAAGCTTTCCAATATCCCACCCGCTTGGGCCGCACAGCGTCACGCTGTGCGGCCCCTTTTTATCCGACGACGCAAATGGGTGCGCGATCCCGCCGCCGCTCCCCGGCGGGCCATGGGAAAGGAGACGTTCCATCCCCGCTGTCCCCCCCCGCGCCGGATGGTCGGCAGGAAACCCCCGCCGACCCGGCGCTGTTTTGACAGACTGCGGCGGGTGAAACGCCTTGTGTTTCACCCGCCGTCTGTGGGACATTTATTTGTGCCGTTTGCTGCCGCCGCCCCCGCGCTTTGCCTCGCGGTTGCGATGGTCCGCCATGCGCCCCTCGGAGGAGGTCATAAACAGCTTGAGCTTGTCCTCAAAGGTGGCCTCCGCCGGTGCCGCCGGGGCAGGGCGCGGTCCGCCGCCGGAGGGAGGCCGCTGCTGAAAGGGCCGCTGAAACGCGGGACGGCTCTCCTGGGGCAGTGCTTTTTTGATGGAGAGATTGATTTTTCCGCTCTCGTTGGACAGGACCTTCACCCGCACAGCGGCCCCCTCCTGCAAAAAATCGTGTACGTCGTTGACAAAGCTGTTGGCAATTTCCGAAATATGTACCAACCCGGATTTCCCGTTCTCCAAGGCGACAAACGCGCCGAACTTGGTAATCGTGGTGACTTTGCCTTCCAAAATGCTCCCAATCTCAGGCTCCATACGGTATACTGTTGCTCCTTCCGGGTGTTTTTCTTTGGGAAGCCCCCAGGCTTCGGGCCATCAAACATACCGGGTGCGGCATCGGCGGGGTGATTTTCCCCCGCCGATGCCCTGCCGGTCAATTGCTCACATCGTAAAAAACCTTTTCCCCGGGGCCTACCAGGCCCAATTCATCCCGGGCGATTTTCTCCATCTGCTCCTGATTGCCGCCGCCCTTGATGCTCTCGGACAGCGCGTCGTTTTCCTGCCGCTGCCGCTCCACCTGCATCGCCAGCTGGGTTTTCTGGGCGTTGGCCTCCTCCACCTGTCCCTGGAGGCGGTAAAACTGCCAGCCGATGCCCGCCAGCAGCACCAACAGCAGAATCTTGGTGAACAGGCTGACGCGGATGGGGGTGACTTGTTTTGCTTTTTTTGCCTTGCTTGCCATGGCTGCTGCCTCCTTTGCGGGGACCGTGGTATCCAATATGCCTCATTGTACCGCATTTTTGGGCAAAATAAAAGAGCTTTTTCCCGCATTTCCACATTTTCACGCAGAATGCGCTCCCCAAAATCAGCGGGATGGCGCAGACCCGCAATAAAAAGGCCACGCTGTCCACCCAAAAGCCCCAAACGGGCCGCAGGCAATCGGACAGCAGCGTGAAAAACAGCACAAATCCCCCCAACGCCCCCAGCAGTATGTACAGCCGCAGCTGCCCCTCCGCCGGGCGCAGGGTAAAGAGGAACAGCGCCGTCCCCACGCAAAGGCAGTACAGGGTGTCCAGTGCCCAGGCGAAGCGGGGCAGCCGCAATCGAACGGCCCGCAGCAGGTCGTACATCAGTCCCCAGGACAGGCCCAGAAAAATGGATTGGACGAATTGCAGCAGCTGGACGGAAATTGTGTTTTCCATGGGAGTTATCCGAACAGCCGCCGCAGTAAGCTTCCCCGGTCCCGGGTCGGCTCCTCGTAGGCAAGGGAGTCAATGCGCCCGTCCACGGTCAGCTCGCCGCCCTCTAAGGACAGCTTGCCGATGTGCAAGTCCCCGCCTGTCACCACCAGCACACCGGCGGCGGTGGCCATGACAATGCCGGTTTCGTCAAACCGCTCCACATCCTCCACCCCGGAGACAATCAGCTTTTCCCGGCCAATCAGCTCCAGGCGGTGGCTCTGGGCGGGCATGGTTGTATACTCGTTCATCCTCGGTCCCTCCCCCGTCCCCCACTATATGGGGCGAGGGGAAAAATTATGCCCGGCCAACCTCCCGATACAGCGCGGCGGCATCGGCCTGACGGACATTTTCCTGCACGGAGAGCACCTCCACCGTCAGCGTGCGCACGCCGAAGCGCAGGGAGATTTCGTCCCCCTCCTTCACCTCGTAGCTGGCCCGGGCCACCTTGTCGTTGACGGTGACCAGGCCGTTGTCGCAGGCCTCGTTGGCCACGGTCCGCCGCTTAATCAGGCGGGAAACCTTCAAATATTTGTCTAAACGCATGATTCCATCCTCTTTTCACCGCGTTTCTGAACAGTCACTGCATCCGAAATTTTGGCACATAGGCACATAGCTTGCCAAAAGAACGGCTGCACGGACTGTTCAGAAAGGCGCTCACAAAATTGCGGCTCGCTTCCGCCCGCCAGCCTGGGGGGATTTTTCCCTCACC
>JAVVPH010000099.1:0-3295 GCA_036655835.1 Oscillibacter sp. | reverse complement strand
CGCATGATTCCATCCTCTTTTCACCGCGTTTCTGAACAGTCACTGCACCCGAAATTTTGGCACGCATTTTGTCGAAAGGATAGATGCACGGACTGTTCAGAAAGGCGCTCACAAAATTGCGGCTCGCTTCCGCCCACCAGTCGAGGGGATTTTCCCTCCCCGCCCGGACTCCCCCGGGAAAATCGAAAGAGGGGACTCGCGTCCCCCCTTTGCGGTAATTTACTTCGTGACAGCGTCCTTCAGAGCCTTGCCGGCCTTGAACACGGGCACCTGAGAGGCGGGAATTTTAATAGATTCCTTGGTCTTGGGGTTGCGGCCGATGCGCTCAGCTCTCTGCTTTACTTCAAAAGAGCCAAAGCCAACCAGCTGCA
This sequence comes from Oscillibacter sp., assembly GCA_036655835.1. Classification (GTDB taxonomy): domain Bacteria; phylum Bacillota; class Clostridia; order Oscillospirales; family Oscillospiraceae; genus Oscillibacter. The sequence goes on along the minus strand of JAVVPH010000099.1, from coordinate 2,924 downwards.
CCTTGTCGCCGCCCTGCAGGGCAACGGTAATGGCGTCCAGAGTGGCGGTGACGACGGCTTCGGCGTCCTTCTTGGACATCTCGGCGGAAGCGGCGACGGCATTGATAAGTTCAGCTTTGTTCATTGGTAAAGTCCTCCTATAATCAATTTTTAGGGTATTCTCTATTTCTTAACGCGAATCGCGCGATTAAGACTGTTTTTCCCGCTCCTTGGCGGCGCACCACAGCCTCGTCAGCTCCGCCTCGGTGCAATCGGTCAGGGGCTTGTCCCCCGCCGCCTGCTCCACCATGCGGAACCGCCGGGCATATTTATCGCAGGCGCAATGCAGTGCCTCCTCGGGGTCCACGCCGCTCATCTGGGCCACCTTGGCGGCGATGAACAGGGTATCCCCCACCTCCTCGCGGATGCCGTGGGGCGCGTCCGGCGGCTGCTTGCCGCTGACGGCCTGGCGCAGCTCTCGGGATTCCTCATCCAGCTTGTCCAGTGCCCCGGCGATGGAATCCCACTGGAAACCGGCCTTGGCGGTTTTTTTCTGGATTTTTTCCGCCCGCCACAGAGCCGGCAGGGTGTGGGCCACGGCCTCCACCGCGTCGGATACGGATTCCTGGCCTTTTTCCCGGCGCTTGAGAACCTCCCAATTGGCCAGCACCTGGTCGCTGTCCGCCACCTCCTCGGCGGCGAACACATGGGGGTGGCGGTAGACCAGCTTCTTGCAGATGCCGTCAATCACGTCCTCCATGGTGAAGCTGCCCTTCTCCCGCTCCAGCTCGGCGTGAAACACCACCTGCAACAGCACATCCCCCAGCTCCTCGCACAGGGCGGGGGCGTCGGCGCGGTCGATGGCGTCCAGTGCCTCGTAGGTTTCCTCCAGGAAGCCCCGGCGGAGAGAGGCGTGGGTTTGCTCCGCGTCCCAAGGGCAACCCCCGGGCGAGCGGAGCAGGGTCATAATATGCAAAAGATCCTCGTAGTGATATTGGTCCTTACTATGAAAATTTACCATAAGTCGCCCGCCTTTGCAAGAAATTTCGATGATAAACCCTTGATTTTTCAGGAAAAAATCATTTTAGCCGCAAAATTTTAACAATTTTTTCACCATAGGGAATGGTTTTCACGTCCTCGGCCCGCAAAAGGCCCAGGGCCAGCACCAAAACGGAGTACACCGCCACCCCCGCGCACACGCCGCCCAAGGCCGCCGCGGCGGTGGTGCCATAGGCGGAATGACCGCCAGCCAAGGCCCGATTCAGCAGGCCGTAAACCCCCCAAACCGCGCCGCCCATGAGGGCGGAGGCCAAAATCGGCTTTGCGAACAGGGCGATGTAATGGGGCCTTTCCGGGGAGTATTTCCACACGAAATAGAGGTTCAGCCCCGCAATGACCATGTAGCAGCAGAGGGTGGAAATCGGCGCGCCCTGGATGTTGATGTCCGGGTTGCCCACCAGAATGTAGTTCATCACAATTTTGGTCAGGCCGCCGAGAATCACGGTGATAATGGGGATGCGCACCTTCCCGTAGGACTGCAAAATGGCGTTGGTTAAAATCATAATACAGATAAAAATGCAGGCAATGCCCAAAATCCGCAAATGTCCGCCGGCGGCCAGGGCATCCTCCATCTGGAGGGGATAGAGCATCTGGCAGATGGGCGTGCTCAGCACCGACAGGCCCACGCCGCAGGGCAGCGCCAAGAGCACAATCAGGCGGAACGCGGCGGAAATCACCCGGCCCGCGCCGTTTTTATCCTGCCGGGCCATAGCCGCCGCCGCGAAGGGAATCAGGCTCATGGTGACGGGATAGACAAACGCGGGGGGCAGATTCACCAAATCCATAGCCATGGAATATTGCCCGTTGAGGGCGGAGGCCTGCAGCTCCGTCAGATGGAGGGCGCCTTGCAGCCGCCCCAGCACAATGGAGGTATCCACCAGGGTGATGATGCTCATGGCGGAGTTGCTGAGCGTGATGGGAATGCCGATGGCCAGCACCCGCTTCATCAGCGTGGCGGAGGAGGGCGGCACATCCAGGGACTGGGTCTGGTCCCTATGGCGCAGCAGGTAGACAATCAAAAACAGCATCGACAGCACCGTGCCCACGGTGACGCCGAAAATGGCGCCGGAGGCGGCGTGCTCCATGGCCCGGTCCCCTTGGCCCTGGTACAGCCGGATAAAATACCACGCCAGGGGCAGTCCCACGCCAAGCTTGCACAGCGCTTCCAAAATTTGGGATACCGCAGTGGGCTTCATATCGCCCTGCCCCTGGGTATAGCCCCGCATACAGGCCAGCAGGCACACGCAGAACACGGCGGGAGCCAGTGCCCGAATGGCCCCGTAGGCCCCCTGGTTGTGCATCACGGCGGTCACCGCGTCGGTTCCGAAAAACATGAACAGCGACCCGGCCAGGCCCAGGGCGAAAAATAGCCAGATAGAGGTGCGGAACAGCTTGCGCTTCTCGTTTTCCTTGCCCAGGGCGTGGGCCTCGCTTGTCAGCTTGGAGATGGCCAACGGCAGTCCGGCGGTGGAAATGGTCAGGAGCACATTGTAAATATTGTAGGCCACGTTGAAATAGGTTTTGCCCGCGCTGCCAAGCAGGTTATTCAGCGGAATTTTATAGAAAAATCCAATGGCTTTCACAGCGATGACAGCCGCCGCCAAAATGGCCGCGCCACCCAGAAAGGACTGCTTTTTTTGAGTTGACATTCACATACCTCTAAATTTTAGCAAATTACGGGGGACAGCGTCCCGGAAAAACAGCGAAGCAAAACCGTTCATGCAAGCTCCCTGAGGCAGGCCAGCACCAGCGCGGAAAATTTCGGTCCCGCCTCCCGGCCGGCGGCCAGCACCTCGTCGGAGGAAAGGGGTGCGTCCAGCACCCCGGCGGCCATGTTGGTGCAAAGGGTGAAGCCCAACACCCGCATCCCGCAGTGGGCGGCGGCA
>JAVVPH010000098.1:2488-6712 GCA_036655835.1 Oscillibacter sp. | reverse complement strand
GCCTTGGCACTGGCGGCAAGACCCGCCAGACCCTGAATCTCAGAGGGAATGATAATCTTGGTGGCCTGCCCGTCGGCCACCTTTTCCATGGTTTCCAGGGCCTTGAGCTTAATGACCTGGTCGTTGGGGTTGGCCTGATTCATCAGCACGATGGACGCGGCCAGCGCCTCCTGCACCAGCTTGATGGCCTGGGCGTCGCCGTCGGCCTTCATGATGGCGGCCTGCTTGGCGGCGTCCGCCCGCAGAATCACGGATTCCTTCTCGCCCTCGGCCACCAGAATCTGGCTGGCCTTCTGGCCCTCGGCCTGCAAAATGGACTGGCGGCGTTCCCGCTCGGCCTTCATCTGCTTTTCCATGGCGTTTTGGATTTCCTTGGGGGGGATGATGTTTTTCAGCTCCACCCGGTTGACCTTAATGCCCCAGGGGTCTGTGGCCTCGTCCAAAATAATCCGCATTTTGGTGTTGATCACATCTCGGGAGGTGAGGGACTGGTCCAGCTCCATGTCGCCGATGATGTTGCGCAGGGTGGTGGCGGTGAGATTTTCAATGGCGTTCATGGGGTGCTCCACCCCGTAGGTATAGAGCTTGGGGTCTGTAATCTGGAAATAAATCACGGTGTCGATTTGCATGGTGACGTTATCCTTGGTGATGACGGGCTGGGGGGCAAAATCCGCCACCTGCTCCTTCAAGGACACTTTTTTCGCCACCCGCATGAGGAAGGGGATTTTGAAGTGCATTCCCACACCCCAAACGGCGTGGAACGCGCCCAGTTTTTCCACCACATAGGCCCGGGACTGCTGGACAATGTGGATATTGCTGATGACCAGCACGATGATCAGCAACGCCAAAATCAAAATGGGAATCCAGGTATATTTCATTTGACAACCTCCGCTTTTTTTATATATTTGACAAAGAGCTTCACGCCCTCCATGCGCTCAATTTCCACCTGCTCCCCCGCGGGGATCACGCTGCCGTCCGCACTGCGGGCAGTCCAGGTCTTGCCGTCCACATAGACGGCACCGGCGGAGCGCTCGTTGTCCACCTCCTCCGTCACCTTGGCACGCTGACCGATCACGCGGTCCAAATTGGTGGGCTGTACCTGGTTGCCGGTAAATTTCCGCACCAGGGGCCGGGTAATCGCCAGTGCCGCCACGGACACCACCACGAATGTCACCGTCTGCACCGCCATAGACGCGCCCAGTATCGCCGCCAACAGCGCGGCAACGGCCCCGGCCACAAACCAGATGCACACCAGGCCCGCCGTGGCCGCCTCCAAGCCGCCAAACACCACGATGGCACCCAGCCACACCCAAATCATCACACTCATACAGTTTCTCCTTTCCGGAAAAACGAACGTTTCTCTCGAAGATAAGTATAGCACGCCCCGCAAAAAAATACTATTTCTTTTTGATGTCAATGTTTCCCTTGCGTTGCACATTGGGAATTTGTCTGGTATACTGTTTTTACAAAAATTTTGATACAATAAAGGAGGGCGCGCCCATGACGCTGACAATCCCCTGTTTATTTGGGCTGGAGAGCCTTGTTGCGGACGAAATCAAACGCTTAGGCCTTGCCAACGTGCGGGCGGAAAATGGCCGCGTCCACTGCGACGGCGGCTTTGCCGACATTGCCCGGCTGAACGTCAACCTGCGCTGTGGCGCCCGGGTGCTGATGGAGCTGGGCTCCTTCCCCACCCCGGATTTTGAGGCGCTGTTTCAGGGCGTGTTGGCCCTGCCCTGGGAGGACTTTATCCCCCGGGAGGGCGAATTTCCGGTGAAGGGCTACACCATCAATTCCGTGCTGCACTCCGTCCCCGCCTGTCAGGCCATTGTGAAAAAGGCCTCCGCCAAGCGCTTGGGCGAAAAATACGGACTGGAACAGCTTCCGGAAACCGGCAGCCGCTATCAAATCCAATTTGCCATCGTCAAGGACATCGCGACCCTCTATCTGGACACCTCCGGCGAGGGGCTGTACAAGCGGGGATACCGCGCCCAGGGCGTGGTGGCCCCCCTGAAGGAAACCATGGCGGCGGCACTGGTGACCCTCTCCCGCTATCGGGGGAAGGACCCCTTCTGCGACCCCTTCTGCGGGTCCGGCACCATCCCCATTGAGGCGGCGCTCATCGCCAAAAACCGCGCCCCGGGACTGGACCGCAGCTTTGCCGCCCAGCGCTGGAAGAGCATGGACAGCAAGCTCTGGCTGGAGGCCGCCGACGAGGCCATGGACAAGGAGTTTCACGGGACCTACGACATCTGGGGCGGCGACATTGACCCCAGTGCCATTGAGCTTTCCAAGCACAACGCCAAGCTTGCCGGGGTGGAGGACTGCATCCGCTTTGAAGTGGCGGACGTGGCGGACTTCCACCGGGACAGCGAATACGGGCAGCTTGTGAGCAACCCGCCCTACGGCGAGCGGCTGATGGAGCGGGCGGAGGCGGAGGAGCTGTATCGCCGCTTCGGCGCGGCGGCCCAGTCACTGCCCCCCAAGTGGCGGATTTTGGTGCTGTCCTCCCACACGGAATTTGAGCGGAGCTTCGGCCGCATCGCGGACAAAAAGCGCAAGCTGTACAACGGCATGATCAAATGCGACGTGTTTATGTTCGGAAAATAATGCCCCCGGAATTTTCACCAGCGGCCCCGGCGGATACGGCGGGGCCCATGAGGATGTTTTCATGAAACATATTTTTATCATCAATCCCAAGGCCGGAAAGCGGGACCGAACCACCCAGGTACTGTCCATGGCGGAGGGACTGCGGCAGCGCCACGGACTGGACTGCGCCTGTATGCTCACCCAGAGCCCCGGCCACGCCACGGCCCTCTCCCGCAAGGCCGCCGAAACCGGGGAGGACCTGCGGGTCTATGCCTGCGGCGGAGACGGGACCATTTTCGAGGTGGCCAACGGCCTGGCGGGCTTCCCCAACGCCGCCATGACCTGCGTGCCGGTGGGGACGGGAAATGACTTCCTGAAAAACTTTGGCGACGACCTGCCCAAATTTTCCGACCCGGAAAATCTGTGGGACGGCGACGTATTCCCCCTGGACCTCATCGACTGCAACGGGCGGTACTGCCTCACCATCGCCTGCAGCGGACTGGACGCCCGGGTGGCGGACGACGTGCACCGATTCAGCGGCAATCCCCTGCTCAATGGCCGGGGCAGCTATCTTGCCTCCATCGCCGCCAATTTTCTCCTCAAGGGCATCGGGCGGCACTGGACCGTCACCCTGGACGGCGTGGCGGAGGAGGGGGATTTTGCGGTAGTCTCCATGTGCAACGGGCGGTATTACGGCGGCGGGTCCATGCCGGTGCCGGAGGCCCGGATGGACGACGGCGTGCTCCACACCATTCTCGTCAAGCAGGTGGACCGGCTGACCTTCGCCCGGTTTTTCGGCCCCTATTCCGCCGGAAATTACGAAAAATTCCCCCATCTGGCCCGGGTGGTCACCGCCAAAGAGGTTCGCATCCACAGCGACGGCGAGGCCCTTGTCACCTGTCTGGACGGGGAGTGCTTCCGTGCCCACGACGTGACGCTGCGCCTGGCGGACAAGCGGGTGAACTTCTTCGGCCCCAAGGGTTGCAGCCCCAACGCCACCGCCCGCTGAAGGGAAAGTGCCATCATTTACAAATTAGTCACAATTTTTCTGGAAAACCCCCTTTACAAACCGGGATGACTGTACTATGATAGCAACGTTAGCACTCGAGTAGTGAGAGTGCTAACGTTGCTTTTTTGTTTGTTCAAAATTTGATTTACCGTATAAGGAGGAATTGTTATGAAACTCACCCCGCTTGCAGATCGCGTCATCTTGAAAATGGTGGAAGCCGAGGAAACCACCAAGGGCGGCATCATCCTCACCGGCTCCGCCAAGGAAAAACCCTCTGTGGCTGAAGTCATCTCCGTGGGCCCCGGCGGCAATGTGGACGGCAAGGACATTGTCATGTCCGTGAAGGTCGGCGACAAGGTCATCACCAGCCAGTATGCCGGCACCAAGGTTTCCTTGGAGGACGAGGACTACGTGGTGGTCCGCCAGAACGATATTTTGGCCATCGTCGACTGAGTCGTCGCAAGCTGCATATCCCTCGCATTGGCCTGCGGGCCAACGCTCACTCATTCCGCTGCTCCGCCTTTTCCTCGGGGAACACTTCGTTGGTTTCCCTCGGAGAGGGACGGAGACGCGCAAGCTGCATATCCCTCGCATTGGCCTGCGGGCCAACGCTCACTCATTCCGCT
>JAVVPH010000098.1:0-2388 GCA_036655835.1 Oscillibacter sp. | reverse complement strand
GCTCCGCCTTTTCCTCGGGGAACACTTCGTTGGTTTCCCTCGGAGGGGAACGGAGACGCGCAAGCTCCATATCCCTCGCATTGGCCTGCGGGCCGAACGTACAAAATTCTGAAACAAAAATCTTCTATTGGAGGTCATTTTTATGTCGAAACTCATTAAGCGCGGCGACGAAGCCCGCAAGGCTTTGGAAGCCGGCGTCAATGCTCTGGCCGATACCGTCAAAATCACCCTGGGGCCCAAGGGCCGCAACGTGGTGCTGGACAAGAAATACGGCTCTCCCCTCATCACCAACGACGGTGTGACCATCGCCAAGGAAGTGGAGCTGGACGACCCGTTTGAAAACATGGGCGCACAGCTGGTGAAGGAAGTCGCCACCCGGACCAACGATGTGGCCGGCGACGGCACCACCACCGCCACCCTTCTGGCCCAGGCCATGATTCAAGAGGGCCTGAAGAACCTGGCCGCCGGCGCCAATCCCATCATCATCCGCAAGGGCATGGCCAAGGCCGTGGAGGCCGCTGTGGCCGAGGTGAAGAAGCAAGCCAAAACCGTGGACGGCACCAACGACATCGCCCGGGTCGGCGCGGTGTCCTCCGGGGACGAGAGCATCGGCACCTTGATTGCCGAGGCCATGGAAAAAGTCTCCGCCGACGGCGTGATTACCATTGAAGAATCCAAAACTGCCGAGACGTACAGCGAAGTTGTCGAGGGCATGATGTTTGACCGCGGCTACATCACCCCCTACATGGTCACCGACACCGAGAAGATGGAAGCCAATTTGGACGACCCCTATATCCTCATCACCGACAAGAAGGTTTCCGTCATTTCTGACCTGCTGCCCATTTTGGAGCAGTTGGTGCAGGCGGGCAAGAAGCTGATGATCATTGCCGAGGATGTGGAGGGCGAGGCCCTGTCCACCCTGATTGTCAACAAGCTCCGGGGCACGCTGAACATCGTGTGCGTCAAGGCTCCCGGCTTCGGCGACCGCCGCAAGGAAATGCTGCAGGACATCGCCACCCTCACCGGCGGCACCGTCATCAGCGATGAAGTGGGCCTGGAGCTGAAAAATGTCACCATCGACCTGCTGGGCCGCGCCCGTCAGGTGAAAATCACCAAGGAGAGCACCACCATCGTGGACGGTGCCGGCGACGGTCAGGTCATCAAGGAGCGCATCGGCCAGATTCGCGCCCAGATTGCCAACACCACCTCCGAGTACGACAAGGAAAAGCTGCAAGAGCGTCTGGCCAAGCTGGCCGGCGGCGTTGCGGTCATCAAGGTCGGTGCTGCCACTGAAACCGAGATGAAGGAAAAGAAGCTGCGCATTGAAGATGCCCTGAATGCCACCCGCGCTGCCGTGGAAGAGGGCGTGGTCGCCGGCGGCGGCACCATCTTCGTGGATGTGATTCCCGCCGTGGCGGCCCTGCTGAACACCGTAGAGGGCGACGAGAAAACCGGCGTGCGCATCGTGATGAAGGCCCTGGAGGCCCCCATGCGTCAAATCGCCGCCAACGCCGGTCTGGACGGCTCCGTGATTTTGGAGAAGGTCCGCGAGTCCGGGAAGAATGGCTACGGCTTTGACGCCTATAAGGAAATTTATTGCGACATGGTTGCCGCCGGTATCATTGATCCCGCCAAGGTGACTCGCTCCGCGCTGGAGAACGCCGCGTCTGTCTCCTCCATGGTGCTGACCACCGAATCTCTGGTAGCCGACAAGCCCGAGCCTCCCGCGCCTGCGGGCGGTGCCCCCGACATGGGTGGCATGGGCGGTATGGGCGGCATGTACTAAGCCGCGACCCTCGTTTTTCAAGGGGGGACTTTCGTCCCCCCTTGCGCATTTTCCCCGGCGCACCTGCGCCGGCCTTGCGAAAATTCTTCGACCGTCTGCGGGGACGTTTATCCCCCCCTTTTCCCTCTGTGGGCGGCGCGAAAACGGGGCACTTTGCCGCTCCGCCGTCCTTATCTCCCGGCGGCTTTGCGTTTTTTTCAAACATCTTTCAAAAATTGCGGAAAATCCCTTGACAAAAAGCCGGTTTCTCTGGTATAGTAATTCGTGCCCGTCCAAGGCGTTATACACGGCGGCATAGCTCAGTTGGCTAGAGCATGCGGTTCATACCCGCAGTGTCCCCGGTTCAAATCCAGGTGCCGCTACCAAATCCCATGGAGTGCCTGACGGCACCTCATGGGAGCCCTTTGGGCGAGAGCGTTTTTCAATCAGGCCCGTTGGTCAAGTGGTTAAGACACGGCCCTTTCACGGCTGTAACATGGGTTCAAATCCCGTACGGGTCACCATTTCCCCAAGTTGGGAGGCTTAGCTCAGCTGGTTAGAGCGCCTGCTTCACACGCAGGAGGTCACTGGTTCGAGTCCAGTAGTCTCTACCAAGAAAGTCC
>JAVVPH010000097.1:0-6725 GCA_036655835.1 Oscillibacter sp. | reverse complement strand
GTCAAGTCTGTATTGATTCAGCGGTTCCCCCAGTATAGCACCCTGGGGATTTTTCCGCAATCCGCCCCCGGTGAGATTTTCCGCAAGCCGCCGTTGACATTGCTTTTGTCGGCGGATATACTGGATTCATATAGGGCATCCCCGCGCCAAGCACGGCCTTCGGCCTTTGCCAAGGGCTTGCTTGCGGATTTTTCGCCGTCTCCCACAAAAACGTCCTGCCGGGCAACAGCCCGCCTGTGCCGTTTTGCACGAGCTGACAAAAAATCTGACTGCGTAGTCCCAGACATCTTTGCGCGGTGCTGCCATAGAAAAAGGAGCGTGACCTCATGGAATTGACCTTGAACAGCGCGGTTTTAGGCGTGGAATTGTCCGGCATCCGCCGGTTTACCTTTCTGGTGCGGGACACCCCCGGCGCTTGCGCCCTGACCATCGGAGAGCCGGACCTCAACACCCCGGAGGAGGTGAAGGCGGCGGCAAAGCAGGCCCTGGACGACAACGACACCCATTATCCCCCCGGCAACGGGTACCCCTATCTGTTGGAGGCCATCTCAAAATTTGAGGCGGAAACCCACCATTTGCACTATTCCCCCGAGGAAGTGATTGTCACCATCGGAGCCACCGAGGGCCTGTTTATCAGCCTGTCCACCGTTTTAAACCCCGGGGACGAGGTGATCATCCCCACCCCGGCCTTTGGACTTTACGAGTCCATCACCCAAATCTGCCGGGGCGTGCCGGTGGCCCTGCCCACGGAAAACAATCATTTTCAGATTTCCAAGGAGCAGCTTCTGGCCGCCATTACCCCAAAAACCCGGGCCATCATCCTCACCTCCCCCAACAACCCCACCGGCTGCATCTACACCAAGGAGACCCTGGCGGACATCCACGAGGTGCTGCGGGACAAACCCATTTTCGTCCTCTGCGACGAGGTGTACAATCAGTTGGTTTACACCGATACCTACCAGAGCTTTGCCTCCTTTGAGGATATGCGGGACCGCATCATCGTCATTCAGAGCTTTTCCAAGCCCTACGCCATGACCGGCTGGCGCTTGGGATACACCCTGGCGGATGCCCCCATCCGGGACCGGATGCAGATTTTCCATCAGTACAGCGTGGTTTCCGCCCCCTCCTTTGTCCAGCCCGCCTGCGTGGCGGCGCTGCATAGGGATACCTCCGACGTGGTGGAAATTTTCCGCCGCCGAAAGGCCTACGTATACGACCGTCTGGTGAAGATGGGCCTGGAGGTCCAGGAGCCGGAGGGTGCGTTCTATATGTTCATCCCCATCGAAAAATACGGGATGGACTCCCTGACCTTCTGCGAAAAAATGCTGAAGGAGGGCCTGGTGGGCCTGATTCCCGGCATTTATTTCGGCACCGAGGGCTATATACGCCTGTCCTACTGCTATGGCGACGCGGATTTGAAAGAGGGACTGGACCGCATGGAGCGCTTCCTCAAAACCCTGTAACCCAGAGAAAATCCCCCAAACAGCGGGTCATCCTTTCTGAGGAGAAAAACTTCTGTGAAAACGTTTGCGTTTTCGCTTGTCAGGTCCACTTGTTTGTGCTATCGTAAAACCAACCATTGAACAGGGGGAATAGGGATGCTGGTATTGGATTTTATCAACGTCGGCAACGGTGATTCCATGCTGATTCGGGAGATGGAGGGCGGTGAGCAGCGGTTTGCCATGCTGGTGGACTGCGGCCATGACAAGCTGGAGCGGGACGACCACCCCCCGCTGAACGACACCCACTCCTGCCGGATTTTCGCCGGGGATTTTCTGCGCCAGCAGGGCGTGAGTCGACTGGATTTACTGGTGCTCACCCATTTTCACCGGGACCACATCGGCGGCCTGGGCCGGGTGTTGGAGGCGGTGACGGTGGACGAGCTGGCCTGCACCTATCTGCCGCCGGCGCATAGCGGCCCGCTGGACCCCGATGGGGACAACGGCCTGCCCAAGGCGGCGCGAAACCTCCTGCGCTGTGTGGATATTTACGCCGAGGCACTGCGCAGCCACCCCGGACGCATCGCCCGGGGAACGGCGCTCTCCGGGGCCGTCACCGAGTTCCGCCAGCCCACGCCGGCGCTTTCCTTTGAGATACAGTGCAATGACCCCGCCCTCTATCCCCGGCAAAAAGCGGTGTACGACGCCATGTTCCGGGGGGAGCGGAACCGCTACGATTTGATGCACTGGGGCAAGTGCATGAATGTTTCCAGCCTGCACCTGCGGCTGCATTACCACGGGAAGGAAATTGTGCTGGGCGGCGATGCCTACGGCGTGCTGTGGGACACGGATACCACCGCCCCCTGCGATATTTTAAAGGTCCCCCACCACGCGTCCCTCTCCTCCGCCAGCCGAAAATTTTTCGCCCAGCTTCAGCCCAAAATCGCCGTGGTCAGCGTGGCCTCCGGTCGGCCTGACGAGCGGCCCCACCCCTACATTGTCTCCCTCCTGCGGGAGTATGCCCAGGAGGTCTATTTCACCGATGCCATCAATCTCCCCGGCCTGGTGGAGCCGGTGTACCACCAGTCGGTCCACTTGACCGTGGAATAAAAAACCAAAAGAGGACGCCCAGCGGGCGTCCTCTTTTTTGAGAGTCATTTCAAAAAGCCTTACTGGGCGGCCATTTTGCGGGCCTTGGCTTCCATCTTGTTCCGGGTCACGTCGATGGTGACGGCCAGAATGATGACCGCGCCGATGACGATATACTGGATGTCGTTGGAAGCGCCCAACAGGTTCAAACCGTTGCGGATGACGCTCATCAGCAGCGCGCCGATCAGCGTGCCCCAGATGGTGCCCTTGCCGCCGGTAAAGGAGGCACCGCCCACGATGCAGGCCGCGATGGCGTCGTTATCGTAGGTGGAGCCGGAGTTTGCGTTGGCAGTGGCCACACGGCCGCACAGCACCACGCCGGCCAGACCGCACATGAAGCCCGACAGGGAGTACACGAACGTCAGCACGTTCTTGGAGGCGATACCGGACAGCCGCGCGGCTTCCGGGTTGCCGCCCACGCAGTAAATCTGGCGGCCGAGGGCGGTCCGATTCAGGAAAATGTCAAAGCAGATGAACACCACAATGACCATCAGGAAGCTCACGGGGATGCCGGGGAAGGTGACCTTGCCGGCGGCGTCCTTCATCGAGAACAGGGACGCGCTGCCCAGCCACAGCAGGGAGTCCACGCCCTGGTTGGTAAAGCCGATGGAGGTGGAGCCCGTGATGACCAGCGCGATACCCAGCAGCACGTTCTTCATACCCATGGTGGATACGAAGGGGTGGGGCAGGTCCAGGCGGGTGAGCAGGGTGCCGTTGATAAAGCCGGCGAAGGTACTCACGGCGATGCCGCCGGCCGCCAGCAAAATGGGATTGGTGATGCCGAAGCTCTGCACCATCACGCCGATGACGCAGGCGCACAGCACGGTGTTGGAGCCCACGGACAGGTCGATACCGGCGGTAATCAGGCACACCAGCATACCGGAGGCGATCAGGCAGTTGATGGAGGCCTGCTTCAAAATGTTCATGATGTTGCCCATGCGCATAAACTTGCCGGGAAGCACCACGGTGAAGATAATCACCAGAATGGCCAGGGCCATCAGAGTACCAAGCTTTTGTAAAAGGTCCTTTGTGGAATTTTTCATTTTCATATTAGTTTAACTCTCCTCCCCAGGCCGCTTTCATGATGTCTTCGGAATTGAAATGCTGGCTGTCTCGCTCAATATTCGCCATGACGTGACCGCCGCGCATCACCACCACATGGTCGCTCATTGCCAGAATCTCCGGCAGCTCAGAGGAGACCATGATGACGCATTTTCCGTTCTTCACCAGGTCGTTCATCACCCGGTACACCTCGATTTTGGCGCCCACGTCAATGCCGCGGGTGGGTTCATCGAAAATAAAGATTTCGGCGTTGGTGTTGACCCACTTGCCGATGACCACCTTTTGCTGGTTGCCGCCGGAGAGCTGGGCCGTGACTTCGTTGAGTGAGGGCGTTTTAATTTTCAGCGCCGTCACATTGTCGTTTGCCTCGGCTTCAATGCGGGCTTTATCAAAGAAGGGGCCTTTGCAAAAGCCGTTCATATTGGCCAAAATCAGATTGGTCCGCACATCCAAAGAGAGCACCAGCCCCTGGCCCTTGCGGTCCTCGGTGAGGAAGGCAATCTTGTGGCGGATGGCGTCCTTGGGCGTTCTTATGGTTACTTTTTCACCCTTGATATAGACCTCGCCGCCATCCAAGCGGTCCGCGCCGAAAATGGCGCGCATCGTCTCGGTGCGGCCGGCGCCCACCAGACCGGCAAAGCCGGTGATCTGGCCGGCCCGGGCTTGGAAGCTGACGTCGTTGAGAACGCCGTGCTCCATCAGGCCCTTGCCCTCCAGCCACACATCGCCCTTTTCGCCGAATTCCTTGGGATAGAGGTTGTCCAAGGTCCGGCCCACCATGGCGTTGATGAGGGAGTCCTCCGTCATGTTGACGATGTCCTCCGTCACAATGTGCTCGCCGTCCCGCATAACGGTGACGCGGTCGCAGAGTTCAAAGAGTTCTTCCAATTTGTGGGAGACAAAAAGGATGGCCACACCCTTGGCTTTCAAACTGCGCACGGTCTCCATCAACTGCGCAATCTCTTCCTTGCCAAGGGAGGAGGTGGGCTCATCCATAATGATGAGCTTGGCATCCAGGGAAACGGCTTTGGCGATTTCAACCATCTGTTGCAGGCCGACGCCCAATTTGCCGCATTCTTTTCTGACGTTAATTTCGGGGTGACCCAGGCTTTTGAGAGCAGCCTCAGCCTCCGTATGCATGCGGGAGTAATCCAAAAGGCCGTTTTTCTTAATAGCGCGTCCCATGAAAACATTGTCCGTCACGGACAACTGCTTGACGATGTTCAGCTCCTGATACACGCAGGCAATGCCTGCCTCTCGGGCCTGAACGGGATTTCTGAAAACGACCTTCTGGCCGTCCACAAAAATATCGCCTTCCTCGGGCGTATGAACGCCGGTGAGCACCTTGATCAAGGTGGACTTGCCCGCGCCATTTTCCCCGATCAAACCGTGGATTTCACCCGGTCTGATGCCAATGGACATATTTTTCATTGCGACGACACCAGGAAAACGTTTGGTAATATTCTTTAATTCGACAACGTATTCGCTCATTGAATTACCTCGTTTCTGCTTCCTGATTCATAGCCAGCCCGCCGTAATGAAAAAAGCGGCAGGCTGTGCGGGTTTGAACTGGGATTTGGCGACAGAGAGACTCCACCGCCAAATCCCAGCCAGTGTGTTACGTAAGGAGTGACAATTTGCGGGAGATTAGCCCAGCATGGCAGCCAGCTCGTCCAGGTAAGCCTGGCCGTTCTCGGCGGTGATGACCTTTGCCTCGGCGTAGATGACCTCGTCAACAGCCTCGCGATTGACGGCCTTCACAGCGGCTTCCACAGCCTGATAGCCCATCATGTACGGCTGCTGGGCAACGGTGGCAGCCAGGTCGCCGTTGAGGATCAGCTCCACAGCGGACTTGTTGCCGTCAAAGCCCACGATGGTGATGTCGGTGATACCGGCGGACTTGCAGGCGTTCATGGCACCGATGGCGGTGTCATCGTTGTGGCACAGAACCATGTTGATCTGGTCGGGATAGGCGTTGAGCAGGTCTTCCATGGTCTTGGTGGCACCGTCGGTGGTGTTCTGGCCGGACAGCTGTGCCAAAACTTCAATGCCGGCGGTCTCGCAGGCCTTCACATAGCCCTCGCGGCGCATGTTGGAGGTGTTGTCGCCCTCTTGACCGTAAATGACAACAGCCTTGGCGTCCTTGCCAAGCTTTTCGGCGGCCCAAGCACCACCCTGTGCGGCGGCATCCACGTTGGAGGTGCCGACGAAGCAGGTCTGGCCCTCAATGCCCACGTTGGTGTCCACAGACAAAACGGGGGTGCCGGCGTCGATGGCAGCCTGGAGGGCTGCGGCAGCGGCGGAGGCATCATTGGGTGCGCAGATGATGGCGTCCACGCCGGCGCCCAGCTGCTGCTCAATCATGGCAACCTGCTGCTCAATTTCGCTCTCAGCGCCGGGGCCAACCACGTTCACGGTGACGCCCAGGTCCTTGGCGGCGGCGTCGCAGCCGGCCTTGACATAGTTCCAGTACTCGGAGGCCAGAGTCTTCAGCACGACGGCAATTTCAATATCACCGGCGGCGGGAGCCTCGGGAGCGGCAGGGGCGGCGGGTTCCTTGGCACCGCAGGCGGCCAGGGACAGAGCCATGATCAGTGCAAGGGACAATGCAAGAAACTTCTTCATGTACTTTTTTCTCCTTGATGCTAATTTCCGAAACGACGCAATCGTTTAGCCGGTTCGGTTCACAAGTAGTTTAACACGAAATGATTTCGCACGTCAAGAGAGGGTATAAAATCTGTGGGAATTTCCATAGCACCCCGGGGTGGCTTTGTGCATTATGCAAACAATTCGGGAAAAAACGCTGTATTTGTATTTACTGCGTGAACAAATGTCCGCCACAGCGAGTCATGTGCCCTAAAATGGTCCTCGGAAAAGTGGGAGCGTCTGCGCAAACTGTTGCAATTTCATGCACAATATGGATAAAATTTGGGAAGTTGTTTGGCTAAATCGGAAAAATTCATAAAGAGTTTTGAAAAAGCGTTGATTTTTAGGGCAAATGATGATAATTTCATAGTGAAACGATTACGTCCTGCGTTTTTCCCGCATACGCAGGACCGTCGCGGCGCGCCCCCG
>JAVVPH010000096.1:0-6792 GCA_036655835.1 Oscillibacter sp. | reverse complement strand
TGGTGCGGTACTCGTTGCCGTATTGCTTGCTCTGCACTCCAAAATCGCCTCCTCTCTTCCGTTGCTTGTTATACTGAGTATATCACCCGCCGGTTACAAGAACGGTTACATTTTCCATTTTTACCTTCAAAATAAAAATAAATTTTTCCTATTTTTTCTCGGGGTTTTTTGTACAAATTACACTAAAGAACGCAATTTGCGTGTAACACGGCTGGTTTGTAACGAAATTTTGGGCAAAAAAGGGCCATTCTGGGGAAAAGTACAAAATCTGACGCAAATAGATTTTTTGGCTTTTCCTCAGAATGGCAGGGAATTTTCAGCCCAGGCGGCGGCGCATTTGCTCTGGATTGGCGGCGTAATCCAGGGCGGTTTGGGGGGTGATTTTTCCGCTTTGGACCAAATCCAAAATGGACTGGTCCATGGAGAGCATCCCCTCCCCGCCGCCGGTGGCGATGGCGTTGTCAATTTGGTGGTTTTTGCTCTCCCGAATCAGGTTGCGAATGGCGCTGTTCATGTGCATCAGCTCGTAGGCCGGGACCAGGCCCCCCTGGGTATCCGGCAGAAGCTGCTGGGAGACGACGGTGCGCAGCACCATGGAGAGCTGAACCCGCATTTGGGCCTGCTGGGCACTGGGAAACGCGTCGATAATCCGGTCGATGGTATTCACCGCGCCCCGGGTGTGGAGGGTGGCGATGAGCAAATGCCCGGTCTCCGCCGCCGTCATGGCGGTGCGAATCGTCTCGTGGTCCCGCATTTCGCCCAGTAAAATCACGTCCGGCGCCTGCCGCAGACAGGCCCGGAGGGCGGAGAGGTAGTCCGCCGTGTCAATGGCAATCTCCCGCTGGCTGACGATGCTCTTCTGGTCCCGGTGGAGGTATTCAATGGGGTCCTCCAGGGTGATGATATGGGCCTCGCGGGTGCGGTTGATACGGTCTAAAATGCAGGCCTGGGTGGTGGATTTGCCGCTGCCCGCCGTGCCGGAAACCAGGACCATGCCGTGGCTCTCCGCCGCTAGGGCCATCACCGCCTCGGGAATGCCCAGAGTTTTGTAATCGGGAATATCAAAGGCCACCACCCGCACCACGGCGGCGAGGGACCCGCGCTGACGGTAGGCATTCACCCGGAAGCGGGCAAGGCCCCGGATGGCAAAGGAAAAATCATCGTCCCCCCGGCGGAGGTAGTCCTCCATCGTGCGCTCCGCCAGACGGTACAGCTCGCCGATGAGCTGCTCCGTCTCCTGGGGGAAAACCCGCTCGTCTTCCATGGGGCGAATGCGGCCCTCCCGCTTTTCACTCACCGGGCCGCCCGCCACGAAAAAGAGGTCGGACGCGCCGTCCGCCACCGCCTGTTTTAAATATTTCAGCAAGTCCGCCATGAAATTCCTCCTTGTTTGATACGGATATTCGCCGGAAGCGATTTTTAATCGGCGGCACCGTCCCACACGGTCAGGCCGCTTTCCGGCTCCCACGCCCCGGTGGGGACCGCCTGCCAGCGCAGGACGGTTTCGCCCTCCACCTCCACAAACAGGGTTTGACTGTGGGAGATGGGGCAGGTATAGGCATAGCGATTGCCGTCCACGGTGACACCGGGGGGGATTTCCCCGCCGCGAATTTGGGCGAGGATGCTCTCCGCCTGGGTATCTGCGGCGTAATAGGCGGAAACCGCCTCCGCCGAGGCCTGGCTCAAGCGGGTGGAGGCCCGGACGGTGCTGAGGGAGAGCAGGGCAAACACCGTCAGGCACAGCACGGCAAAAATCACCAGCAGGGAGCTGCCGCCCACGGCGGGGGGGGAGGGCATTCTCTCTTCATCCATGGGCTTCTCCCTCCTGCCAGGCCGCCGTCAGGCCGAACAGCCAGTCGCCGTCCGCCGTCAGCGCGGTGATTTCCGCGCCGCCCAACAGGGCGCTGCCGGTGTCCGCCGGGGTGGCTAGGGCGATATACCCACCGTCGGCGGCGGGAGAAAGGCCCCAGGTTTGGCCGTCCCACTCCCCCCCCGCCAGCGCGGCGGCGGCGGCGTAATCTCCGCCGCAGTGCTTGAGGGTTTCCGCCATGGTTTGGCAGGTGGTCACGGCTTGGTCCCGCAATTCGTTTTGCCGGGACATCTGATCCGACAAAACAAAGACCCGCAGGCACAGCGCCGCCGCCAAGGCGAACACCAGCACCATGAAAAGCTGCTCCATCAGCACCAGGGGGGCTTTACTTCTCATGGCGTACCTCCGCTGCGCAGGGACAAGGTGAGGGCCGTCTCCGCCGTTTCAATTTGCAGCAGCCCGTCCGACAGGGCAAGGGTCAGGCCGTGGGATTCCAACACCTTTTCCCCGTCCGCCGGGGAGAGGCCGGCATCCGCCGCCGCGAACAGCTCCCGGAGGTAGCCGTCGTACTCGTACAAATAGGTTTCGTAGACCGCGCCGTCCACCGTGTCCGTCAGGCACAGGGCGGGCAGGCCGCCGAATTCCCGCAGGGTCACCCCGCCTGCCGTGTCGCCCTGGCGGACCTTGGTGGCGACATATTGCAGTGCGGTGCGGCGGGCGTCCGCCGCCCGGTCCCGCTCCGTCAGGCGGCGATAGCCCCCGGCCCCGGTGAGCAGCACCAACAGCAAGCAGGCGGCGAACACGGCGGTGAGCAGGAGGACCAGCACGCCGTCCATTTGAAATTTTTTCGATGTTTTTTTCATGGCCGCCCTTTCAGGATGTGTGTTCCAGCACGGTGATGTCCGGCATCAGGTTTTCCGCGAATACCTCGTAAACCACGGTATACCGGGCGGCATCCACCTGCAAACCATAATGCGTCTCCAAATACGACAGGGAGGGCGGGTACACGCCCTCCAGCGCGTAACAGGCCACGGCGGAGCGGCGCACCGCGTCCTCCAACTGGCGCAGGCTCTCCTCCCGCTGACCGCTCTCCACGTTGGAAAGGGCGGTCAGCAGGCAGAGCACCGTCAAAAACAGCAACAGCGGCGCGATAAACAGCCGCAGTCCGGTGGGTGTCGTTCGTTTCATTTTCTCACCCGATGGCCGACATGATGTGCATCAGCGGCAGCATGACGGACAGCAAAATCAAGCCCACCAGCAAAGACGTGGCAATGACCAGCGTGGGCTCCACCCGGCTGATCTGGTCCTCCAATGCCTGCTGGGCATCCTCCGACAACCGGCGGGACAGCTCCGCCAGCACGGTGTCTCCATCACCGCTGCGCAGGCCCAGAGCCAGCAGGCGGCAGGCTCCGGCGGGGAACAGGTCGCTTTGGCGCAGGGCCTCCGCCAGGTCTGCGCCGGCGCTCAGGCGGGTTTGGCAGTCCTGATAGCGGGCGGCGGCGGCAGGGACATCGGTTTGCAGGGAGGCGGCCAACTGCAAAGCCTCCCCCACCGGCAATCCACTGGTGAGGCCCATGGCCAGGGCCTGGGCGAAGCGGGCGGTGGAGAGCTTGCGGGAGACGCCCCTATCTCCGAAGCGGCGGTTCCACCACGTCAGCACGGCGGCGCGGAAGCGGTCCCACCCGGCAAAGGCCGCCAAAAATCCAACCGTCAGGGCCAACAGCACGCACAGCAGCGGCATGGCGGCATCCAACCCCCGGCCCAGGGTCAGCAATCCCCCGGCCACGCCGGTGAGCTGCCCGCCCAGGGAGGCGTACACATCGTCAAACACCGGCAGCACCCGGGCCAGCAGCACCACGATCACCACCAGCATCAGCACCAACAGCAGCGCGGGATAGAGCAGGGCACTGCGGACGTAGCGGTCCAGCCGGCGGCGCTGGTCGTAATACCGGGACAGCGCCCCCAGGGCCTCCTCGGTGCGGCCGCTGCGCTCCCCCACCTCCACCAGGCCCGTGAGATACGCGGGAAACCGCGCCGACTCCCGCAGGGCGACAGCCAGCGGCGCGCCGGACTCCACCCGCTCCGCAAGGGCGCGGAGCAGGGCCTGCAAATCCGATTCGCTCTCCTCCGCCAGCAGATGCAGTCCGTCCCCCGCGCCGATGCCGGCACGCAGAAGCAGGGACAATTCCAGGCAGAGGGCGGAGAGGGTATCGTTGGTCAGCGGTAGTTGTTTCATGGAAACCTCCCTGTGGCGGGGCGATTTTTTCCCCGCCGAAGCAATGGCCCCCGGGACCCGGCCCGGAAACCGCATATACAAAAAATAGGCTTGCAGAATTTCTCTGCAAGCCTATTTTAGAGCAATGCCGCGGATTCGTAAAGGGGAAATGGCAAATTATGTCGTTAATAGAGATATTTCGCCGTATAATGGCTCCCATCTCCGATATATTTCAGGATGGAGGCGCTCTGTTTGCCGCTGGAGGCGAAGGTAGGGTCCATTCTCTGCCAGGTGGTCCCGTCGAAATAAACGGCTTGGTCGATCCAGCCCGTCTCCTCGGACCAGACGGAAATCCAGGCGTGGTACGCGGTGCCGGCATAGCCCACCACCATTTTGCAGGGGACGCCCTGACTGCGGAGCATACCGGTCATCAAGGCGGCATAGTCAAAGCAGATGCCTGCTTTTTTTGCCAGAACGGTATCTAGCACCGGCAGATAGCCCGACTGGACGGCGGCGGCCTGTTTTTTATCGTAGCTGAGGGTGGTGATGACATAATCGTACACGGCGGCGACTTTTTCCAGCGCGTCGGTTTTGTCCCGGGTCAGCTCCTTGGCCTTGGCGATGGTTTTGGTGGCGGCGGCGTAATCCACGTATTGGTTGGGCCGCAGGAAGGGGGCAAACTCGTCCGTCAAGGTCACGGAGAAGGAGACTGCCAGTACCGTGGCATATTTGGTGCCGGTGACGTTTTCGTGGAGGGTGACCTGATAGCTGCCGTTGCCGTCGGACAGGGGGAAGGCAATCCACCCGCCGGGGGCAATATCGTAGACATAGGTGACGGCGGGGCCCTTCACCTGGGCTTTCAGTTTTTTGGTGGTGGGGGCGGTCCACTGCACCATCACATAGCCGTCCTTTGTGTTGGAGTAGTCCACGGCGGCCTTGTCGTTTTTCTGGACCAGCACGCCGGAGGCGGTGGTGGTCAGCAGGGCGTCCATGGGGGGCAGGGCCGTCAGGGGGACCAGCCCGTCCGCAATCTCCGTTTCGCCCAAGGCCCCGGTATCCCCCGTCTCCGCCGGAGGGGTCCCTTGTCCGCAGCCGGACAGCAGCAGTGCCGCCAGCAGAATAGCAGGAAATTTTTTCCAGACATTTTTCATAACAGGCACTCCTTTCCGGGGCGTTGGTTCTTTAAAATCGACAGGATTCAGACTCTTTCACGCTCAGTATAGCAGGTCTTTTCCAAAAAGAAAAGTACAATTTCTCAAATTCGCACATTTTTTAAGGAGCGGTGTAACAGTGCCGTTTTTGCATTGCATTGCCCATTGCTTTGTGCTATCTTAATGTGAGATGTAACATTGGGTTTGCGGCCCAATGCGCAATGTGAGCGGAGGTGTGGCAAATGGCAGGCAGCGAGCTTCAAATACGGATGTTGGGTGAGTTTTCCCTGCGCAATGGCGCGTGTGAAATCAACGACGGCGACAACCGCTCCCGAAAGGTTTGGTTGCTATTGGCCTATATGGTCCATTGCCGCGCCCGGGACATTTCCATGGAAGAATATGTCAATTTACTCTGGGGGGATGAGGAGAGCAGCTCCAATCCGCTCAACGCGCTGAAAACCATGCTCCACCGGGTGCGGACCATGCTGGACCAACTGGGTCCGGGGGCCGGGCACCACCTCATCATCCGCCGGGAGGGCAGCTACGCCTGGAATCCGCAAGTCTCCCTCTCTCTGGACACGGAGGAATTTGAAGCGCTGTGCAAATGCGGTGCTCAGGCGGAAGACGACGCCCTGCGCCTGCAACTGTATCAGCAGGCACTGGCGCTGTATCAGGGTGATTTTCTCCCCAAGCTCTCCATGGAGGTTTGGACCGTTCCCCTGACGGCATATTATCACAATCTCTATGTGCAAACGGCCCAGGAAACTCTGCATCTGCTAGAGGGCCAAGGCCGGGCCGAGGAGGCCGTTCAGCTCTGCCGCCAGGCCGTGGTTTTGGAGCCGTACAACGAGACGCTTTACCGCCACCTGATGCAAAACCTGCTGAGCTTGCGGGATGTGGAGGGCGTGGTCGCGGTATACGAGGAGATGAGCGAGCTTCTGTTTTCCAACTTCGGCGTGATGCCTGAGGAGGAAACCCGAGCCCTATACCGCAAGGCGGTACACACCGTCAACGACCACACCGTGTCCCTGGGCATTGTCCGGGAACAGCTCAAGGAAGCCAACAGCCCCGAGGGCGCGCTGTTTTGTGAATACGATTTTTTCAAGGTGCTCTACCACGCCGAGGCCCGGGCCATCGCCCGCAACGGCGACGCGATTCACATCGGCCTGCTGTCCGTCACGGGGGAGAAGGGCTTAGAGCTTTCCAAGCGGAGCCTGGAGCGCTGTATGGAAAATTTAGAGACGCTGATTCGCGCCAGTTTGCGCAAGGGGGATATTTTCTCCCGGTGCAGTGTGTCCCAGTATATTTTGATGCTGCCCCAGGCCAACTATGAAAATAGCTGCATGGTGTGTGACCGCATTGTCAAGGCCTTTTTCCGCCAGTACCCCCACTCCCCTGCCGAGCTGAGCCAATCGGTGCAGCCCTTGGAGCCAAACGCGTAAGGGAATGGGCTTTCGCAATTTTTTATCCGCCGTGGGGCGTAAACTCGTTGACAGCAAACAAAGGCATCATCGCCAAATGGCGATGATGCCTTTCAGACTGTCAATAAACCCTGCAATCTTAGAAAACGGGAAGGAAGATAGCTACGAAAGGAACCCAGGAAGGGTTCCTTTCGT
>JAVVPH010000095.1:0-6850 GCA_036655835.1 Oscillibacter sp. | reverse complement strand
GCCAGCGGTGGATTTTGAATCCACTACGTCTACCATTCCATCACACCGGCAGGTGAACGCTTTGCTATTATACAGGATACAAAACGAAATTTCAAGCCCGGATTTCACAGAAATTAAAAAAACATGAACAAACCGTAAAATGACGGCGCTTTCCGGGAAAAAACCAAAGAAAAGCTACCCAAACACCGGGAAATATGCTACTCTATATCCGTTGGATTCTGCGCATTTGCGCGGACGGAAGGAGGGAAGGACATGGCAAACATCAAAATCGGCGTCAGACGCGCGCTGCTGACCCTGGCACTGGGCCTGGTCTGCCTGACGGCCTGCGGCTGCGAGCTGTCCTTCTCGCCGGAGGAATTGTACAGCCTGCCCAATCTCCCGGTGGAATATACCGAGCTGAACAAGAGCATTAAGGCCATTTTGGACAGCGGCGCGGAATACGCGGCCCCCACCTCCGGCGCCAACATCCAGCCCGTGCAGCTGGTGGATTTGGACGGCGACGGGCAGGAGGAGGCCCTGACCTTTTTCCGCAACCCCGCGGATGAAAAGCCCCTGAAAATTTATGTATTTACCGCCCGGGACGGGGCGTATGAGCAAACCGCCGTCATTGAGGGCAGCGGCACCTCCATATACAGCATCACATACAGCGATTTGGACCGGGACGGCAAAACGGAGCTGCTGGTGGGCTGGCGTGTCAGCACGGATTTGCAGGCGCTGTCCGTCTACTCCCTGCGCCACGGGGAGCCGGAGGAGCTGCTGCGCACCAATTATGTGCGCTACGCTGTCACCGATTTGGAGAAAAATCAGTTGCAGGACCTGGTGGTCCTCCGCTCAGACGACGCGGGCGACGGCATCGCGGAATATTTTGGCTGGCAGGACGGCGGCCTGGGCAGCCGGTCCACCGCCCGCATTTCCATGACCATGGCAGAGCTGAGCCAGCAGGGCCGGGTGATGCGCGGGATGCTGCGGGATGATGTGCCGGCGCTGTTCGTCACCGGCGTGGGCGCGGCCACCACGGAAATTACGGATATTTTAACCGTCAAGAACAACGAACTAACCAATGTGGTTCTCTCCGATGTCACCGGCGTGTCCACGGAAATTTTTCAATTCCGCTCTCTCTATCCCAAGGATATCAACAGTGACGGCATCACCGAGGTCCCGGTGCCGGTGGCATTGCCCAGTTGGGACAATGACGAGCCGCCGGAATACCGCATCGACTGGCGCAGCTACGATATCGCCGGCAGCGGCACCGCCGTCCTCTCCACCTATCACGACACGGAGGAGGGCTGGTATCTGCAATTGCCGGACGCATGGCGGGATAAGCTGCTGGTGTCCCGGCATTTCACCGGCGGGGACGAGGTGTCCGTCACCTTCTCCCTTCGGGATGGGCGCACCGCTCAGCCCAAGGAAATTTTGACCATTTACACCATCACCGGTGACAATCGGGACATCAAGGCCGTCCGGGACGGGCGGGTGATTCTCAGCCGCCAGACGGAGACCATTTTTGCCGCGAAGCTGCTCAACGCCAATATGGGAAACGGCATGACGGAGGACGAGCTGCGCACCGCGTTCCACCTCATCACCAACGAGTGGATGACAGGTGAAAACTAAAGGGAATGAGGAACAACCATGAAAAAGGTTTTGGTATTGGAGGATGAGGCCAACATCCGCAGCTTCATCGTCATCAATCTGCGCCGGGCGGGCTACGACGCCATCGAGGCGGAAACCGGCGAGGAGGCCCTGGAACGTCTGAAGGAAAACCCGGACACCCGGGTTGCCCTGCTGGATATTATGCTGCCGGGCATTGACGGATTTGAGGTCTGCCGCCGCATCCGCGCCACCAACACAAAAATCGGCATCATCATGCTCACCGCCCGCTCCCAGGAGATGGACAAGGTGACCGGCCTGATGACCGGCGCGGACGACTATGTGACCAAGCCCTTTTCCCCGGCGGAGCTTACCGCCCGGGTGGATGCCCTGTTCCGCCGGGCCGGCGGGGACGAGGCCGCCCCCAGCGGCGAAATCCACCAGACCCCCTTTTTGCTGAACACCCGCAACCGCACTCTGGAAAAAAGCGGCGTGCGCATCAAGCTCACCCAGGTGGAGTATTCCATCATGAAGGTCTTTATGGAAAATCCCGGCAAGGCCCTCTCCCGGGAGGAAATTTTGGATTTGGTCTGGGGCCGGGATTACTTTGGCGAGCTGAAAATCGTGGATGTGAACATCCGCCGTCTGCGGCTGAAAATTGAGGACAATGTGCAAAATCCCATCTATATCACCACGGTCTGGGGCTTTGGCTATAAGTGGGGCTTTTGATTCAAAAAACGTGCAAGACGTGGATTTAACAGGAAGGGAGGCGCAGAGCCTTGCCGGAAGAGAAAAAACTCCTGAAAAAAGCACTGCGCATCCAGGGCCTGCGGCAGCGTTGGGTGGTGAACACCATCATGCCGGTGCTGATTTTGCTGGTGCTGATCGTGACGCTGTTCTCCGCGGGGGTATCCAGCTATTATTTCAGCAGTATGCAAAAGGGACTGGAAAACCGCGCCTCCGCCGTGGCGGACGCGTTCAACAGTTATTTTATGAACAGCTACACGGAATACTATCAAATGGCCGTGCGGTACACGGACTCCTTTGAGGACAAGGACCGCATTGAGCTGCAATTTATCAACAGCTCCGGCCGGATTCAGGTGTCCACCTCGGGCCTGACCTCCGGCACCTCCCCCGGCACGGACGATATCTCCCGGGCCGTCAGCGACGGGGAGATGCGCGTGTTTCAGGGCCGGGACCCGGATACCGAGGAAAATATCCTCTCCGTCTCCTACCCCTTGGCCTTCAACGGGCAGGTGGTGGGGGTGATGCGCTTTGTCACCTCACTGCGGGCGGTGAATCGGCAGATTTTGCTGTCGGTGCTGGCGATTTTGCTCATCGCCGTGCTGTGCCTTGCCCTGGTGGTCATCTCCAACCTGCTGTTCATCAACAACGTGGTGGAGCCGGTGGCGGTGGTGTCCGACGCGGCAAAGCGGATTTCCGCCGGGAGCTACGGCGTGCAGATTGAAAATAAATATACCGACGAGCTGGGGGAGCTGGTGGACAATATCAACGATATGTCCCTGAAAATCGGTCGCAACGAGAAGATGAAAAGCGAATTTATCTCCTCCGTCTCCCACGAGCTGCGCACCCCCCTCACCGCCATCACCGGTTGGGGCGAAACCATTTTGGAGGATGCCGTCAGCGACCCGGTGCAGATCAACCGGGGCATCCGCATCATTCTGGGCGAGTCCCGCCGCCTCTCCACCATGGTGGAGGAGCTGTTGGAATTTTCCAAAATGGAGGACGGCCGCTTTACCCTGCGGATTGAAGAGGTGGACTTGCAGGCGGAGTTTGAGGACGCCATCTTCACCTATCGGGAGCTGTTCCGCCAGGACGGCATCGCCCTGGAATACGACGGCGGCGAGGAGCCGCTTCCCCCCATTCAAGGGGACCCGGAGCGCTTAAAGCAGGTGTTTTGCAACGTGCTGGACAATGCCGCCAAGCACGGCGGCGGAGGCAAGCGGATTACTGCCGCCGTTTTTCGCGAGGGAGACAGCGAAATTGTGCAGGTCCGGGACTTTGGCCCCGGCGTGCCCCAGGGAGAGCTGCCCTTCGTCAAGCAAAAGTTTTACAAGGGCTCCTCCAAGGCCCGGGGCAGCGGCATCGGTCTTGCGGTGTGCGACGAGATCATCCGTCTCCACAACGGGGAATTTGACATCGGCAATGCCGAGGGCGGCGGCGCGGTGGTGACCATGCGCCTGCCCATCAAGGAGTAAACACCCCGGCTCCGGCGGAAAAACCGGCGGACCGGAAATAAAAATAGAACAAATGTTTGCATTTCTCGGAGACATGTGATAAAATCACGGCAAATAGAAAGGAAACACGCATGGCAGAAGAAAAATCCTGCGCCTTCCGCACCAGTATCGGCGGACAGGCGCTCATTGAAGGCATTTTGATGCGGGGTCCGCAGAAGCAGGCCATTGTGGTCCGGGACCAAGAGGGCAATTTGGTGGAAAAGGTGGAGGACTTGAAGCTCATCAAGGACCGCCATCCCGCCTTGGGCTGGCCCTTGGTCCGGGGGACCGTCAACTTTCTGGACTCCATGGTCAAGGGGGTAAAGGCCCTGATGTACTCCTCGGATTTTTTCCCCGAGGAGGAGGCGGCCCAGCCCTCTAAATTTGAACAGTGGCTGGAGCGCCGCTTCACCAGCAAAAAGCTGGAGGGCTTCATCATCGGCCTGGCGGTGCTGATGGGCGTGGGGCTGTCGGTGTTTTTGTTCATGGTGCTGCCCACGCTGCTCACCGGCGGACTGCTGCATTTCTTCCCGGATTTCCCCCTCTGGGGCCGGAATCTGGTGGAGGGCGGCATGAAAATCGCCATTTTCCTGCTGTATCTGTTTTTCTGTTCCAAGCAAAAGGACATCTATCGGGTGTTTCAATACCACGGCGCGGAGCATAAAACCATTTTTTGCTATGAAGCGGGCCTGCCCATGACGGTGGAAAATGTCCGGGCACAGCCCCGCCATCACCCCCGCTGCGGCACCAGCTTTCTCTTTGTGGTGATTTTCGTGTCCATTTTGCTCTCCAGCGTGGTGTTCGGCATTTGGCCCATGACCAACGTTTGGCTGCGCACGGCGGTGCATCTGCTGCTGCTGCCGCTGGTGGTGGGCATCACCTACGAGTTCAACCGCTGGGTGGGCCGAAATGACAACGCCCTCAGCCGCTTTTTGACGGCCCCGGGTATGTGGATGCAAAATTTCACCACCAACGAGCCGGACGACAGCATGATTGAGGTGGCGATTCGCTCCCTGGAATTGGTGCTGCCCCAAGAAAAGGGCAAGGACGCGTGGTAATGCGCCTCCGGGGCGTTTCTGAACGGCCGTCTGTGCCCGCCAAATTCCCGACAGGGCGCGGAAGCGCCGGGGCAAATTTCGGCAAAATTCGATAACGGAGCGTACTATGGCTATCACCTATAACAATTTGTATTTGGATTTGCGCCAGCAACTCCGTGCCGCCGGCGTAGAGGCCGCCACCCTGGAAGCCCGGGAGTTGGTGTGCTTCGGCACCGGCAAAAGCCGGGAGGAGTTGGTCCGGGACGGCGGCTTGTATGCCTCTCCCGAGGGGGAAAAGCGGGTCCGGGCACTGGTGGACCGGCATCTGGCCGGTGAGCCGGTGGCCTACCTCATCGGGGAGTGGGAATTTTACGGTCTGCCGTTGGACATCTCCGACGACGTGCTGATTCCCCGGCCGGATACGGAGGTTTTGGCAGAGCAGGCCATTGCCCACTGCAAAACCCTGGGGGAGTGCCGGGTGCTGGACCTCTGCGCCGGCAGCGGCTGCGTGGGGTTGGCGATGGCGGCCCAGGTGCCCCAGTCCCGGGTGGTACTGGGAGAGCTGTCGGACGCGGCGCTGAAAATTTGCCGCCAGAATATCCGCCGCAACGGCCTCAGCGGCCGGGTGGTGTCCGTGCAGGCGGACGCGCTGAAAAAGCCCGGCGTCAACCTGGGGGAGTTTGGCTGTATCGTCTCCAACCCGCCCTATATTCCCACCGGGGATATTGCCGCGCTGGACGATTCCGTGAAGGAGTACGAGCCGCATTTGGCTCTGGACGGCGGGGCGGACGGCTGGGATTTTTACCGCTCCAGTGCCCCGCGTTGGAAAAACGCCCTGGCACCCGGCGGGCGGCTGTATTTCGAGGTGGGCGTCGGTCAGGCGGATTCCGTGTTGCGCATCATGCGGGCGGAGGGCTTTGGCGACATTCAGGTGGTCCAGGATTTGGCCCATATTCCCCGGGTGGTCTTCGGCACCCTGCTGACAGAGCTGTAATTCAGCCGGCACAGCGCGGAGGCATTGCTCGCAGGGAGTAGTGGCTATGGATTGGCGGAACATATCAGTAGCGGGAGTCATCCCTGTTCTGACGGTACTACTGGTTTTCAGTATGAAGCGAAAATTTCTTTGGTTGGCCCCGATGAGATCAACCCCGAACATCAAAAATTTTACCACAAGATAGATAGAGGAGGACGAGAAAATGGCAAAGGAAAAAGCGGCGGTACCCTCCGCGGCGCCCGCCGGCGACAAAAAACTGGCCATCGAAACCGCCATGGCCCAAATTGAGAAGGCCTACGGCAAGGGCTCCATCATGCGCTTTGGCGACAACGCGCGGCTGAATGTGGAGGCCATCCCCACCGGCTCTCTGGCTCTGGACTTGGCCCTGGGCGTGGGCGGCATCCCCAAGGGCCGCATCATCGAAATTTTTGGGCCGGAATCCTCGGGTAAAACCACCCTGGCCCTCCACATTGTGGCAGAGGCCCAAAAACTGGGCGGCGAGGTGGCCTTTGTGGACGCAGAGCACGCCTTGGACCCCACCTACGCCCATGCACTGGGCGTGAATATCGACGAAATGCTGATTTCTCAGCCGGACACCGGCGAGCAGGGCCTGGAAATTACCGAGGCTCTGGTCCGCTCCGGCGCCATCGACGTGGTGGTGGTGGACAGCGTTGCCGCCCTGGTGCCCCGGGCGGAAATTGAGGGCGAAATGGGCGACAGCTACGTGGGCTTGCAGGCCCGCCTCATGAGTCAGGCTCTGCGCAAGCTCACCGCCGCCATCGGCAAAACCAACTGCATCGTCATTTTTATCAATCAGCTCCGGGAAAAAGTGGGCGTGATGTACGGCAACCCCGAGGTCACCACCGGCGGTCGGGCGCTGAAATTTTACTCCACCATCCGCATTGACGTGCGCCGCATCGAGACGCTGAAAAACGGCTCCGAGATGATCGGCAACCGCACCCGGGCCAAGGTGGTCAAAAACAAGGTCGCCCCCC